>JAZNNV010000025.1:0-9669 GCA_045580465.1 Faecousia sp. | reverse complement strand
GGGGCAGGGTCAAAGATTCGCTGTAAAGGTGTGCGCCGTTGAGGTAGACGTTGAAGCTGTTCCGCGCCGGCATCGTCAGGTCCAGACACATCAAGCCGGATGTCTTGATCTCATAGCGGTAGGTCAGCTTGCCGCTGCCGTTCTTGGCTTCATAATTGCAGTAGCCGGTATCGGTGCTGCTGGTGATGGTCACATTCTGAGGAATGATGGTCAGTGACGTTCCGGTTTTGGTATTCCAGACGTTCTCCTCTACACCCGTTGCCGCAGAGAAAATCTGATTCTGCCGGATAAAAGCGGGCATATCGTTGACAAAGAAATCGTACTCACCAAGGGTCTCCTCCGCAAGGAAACCGAGGGGCAGATACGCCTTATTCTCCAGCAGGAACACGTTTCCATAGCTATGCACCGACTCGAAATAAGGATTTTTCTCCACCTTGCCATCCCGCTCAAGCATATACTTCAGGTTCAGGAACAGATTGGCGACCGGCGAGCTTTCCTCAAAGCAGTAGCGGTTATAGGTGTTCTTGGCGCTGTAGCCCATGACTCTCATAAACTCCGTGACCTTGACGTTTGCGGAGCTTGTGAAGGTGGAAATGCCATGGTAATTGTTCAGCGCGCCATCGTTGAGGGTCTGCGCATGGGTGACTTCCGTGCGGTAAAAAAGCTCATCCTCCCGTTCCTTCATATAGCGGATCATGGATTCCGTATAGGTCGTGCCACGGGGATAACCCTGCAGGTTGGTGTAGGAGAAGTTGACCCCGAAATTGACCACATTCATGGTCAGCTCCAGCACCATCACAAGACCGAGAATTGCTGTTGCGACCTTGGCGGGAGCAGCGGGCTGCGGCTTCTCCTCTTCCCGCTCAGCTTTTTTATCCTTCTTATTCTTTTTCTTGGATTGCTGCGGTGCAGGGGTTGTCTTGTTCAGGATCGGATACAGCAGCAGGATCAGATACAGCAGCAGGAACACCACGTTGAACACCAGAAATACATAGGCATCGCCGTGGGTGTTGTAAAGAGTCTCAAGGGACTGCGCCGCCGTCTGCTGCACAGCAGGGTCAGGAGACATGGACTGGAACAGAAGACTGAACATCTCTCCCGTCGCCGCCAACGCCTTGGACACACCGGCAGTCAGGCTGGACTGGAAGATCACGATCACCGCCAGCGCGCCGGAAACGATTACCTGCCAGACCTTGAAGCTGTCGCGCATGATATAGGCGCGGTATGCCATATAGAGCATCACAAAGGAGAACAGGAAGCTGAAGCGGTACGGGATCATGTTGGTAAAGTGGAAGCCGTGCCAGATATAATCCAGCTGACGGATCACAAAGCTCGCCATAATAAACAGCAGCAGACCAACGGCGCAGTAGCGCTCACGGCGCTTGACATCCTTTGAACTCAGGAACAGAAATGCCAGAACGACTGTACCAACGCCGCTGTAAACATTCGGAAGACCTTCCTTGAAGGTGGGGCTGATACCGCCGCCAATGTTGCCCGCGACCTGCACCATGCCGTCAAAAATCGGCGGGATGGATACAAGAATCGCGCGGATCCACTGCATGACAGCAAACTCCCCTGCTTCGACCGCCTGCTTGTAAACATTCCACGCATCACGTGCCGCGGCGCAGTCCGCGTACTGGACGATGTTCAAAGAGAAGCTGTCCGGGAATTTGTTGACGCCGGACTGGGTATTGCCCAATGCCGCAAGGGTCGGGATCTCCAAAACAGCGGTCATACCGATGGCAAGAACCGTAAAGATTGCAATACGCAGGAAATCCTCAAAAAAGCGCTTGGCAGTCGTCCAGTTGCAGATCTGATAGCAAATAAAGATCAGCAGCACAAAAATGCAGACAAAGAAGCCGATATAGTAGTTGACCAAAACCGCCAGACACAGCGTAATGGTGTAAAGCACGTACTTCTTATCCCGCAGCAGCAGGATCGTTCCCAATGCTACCAGCGGCAGCAGCGCAAAGGAATCCAGCCACATGATGTTCCACTGATAACCCAGCGCCCATGCGCACAGTGCGTAGAAAGAACCAAACAGCGCAATGGACAGATCGTCTTTATTGAAAAGCTTCTTCAGGAAGATGGCGAAAAACAGCGAGGCAAGACCCAGCTTGATGGGTGTCAGCAGCTGAAAATAAGGCAGAACCCAGCTATCCGGCAGCAGCACACTCAAAAGGTTCAGCGGCGATGCCAGATAGTAAGACATCAGACCGAGATAGTCCAGTCCCATACCGATGTCCCAGTTGAACAGCAGGCTGTCACCGTTTCGCAGGGCTTCACGGAAGGCCTTGAAGAATGGGAAATACTGATGCCAGCAATCGGAATACAGCATCGATTTTGTACCGAAGGGCGTGCAGCCCACGGCGATCATCAGGCACAGAACCGCCAGCGCCGGAATCGCAAACGCGACGGCGAGATAGTTCCATTTTTTGCCACGGATCAAGGGTAATTTCATAGTAGCCTCCCGGAAGTCAAGTTTTTCTTAGTTTACCACAAAAAAACAGCATGGTAAAGGGAAAAACAAAATATTTACAATTAAATTGTTCGCTTTTTTATATAATCTTCAATTGTTACGTTTTATCGCGCTTGCGACCGAGATAATTGTCCAGCTTCTCCTTCATGTTGCCGGGCATTTCGCGGGCAACGGGGCAGCGCTTCGCATTGACCATCCGCTCCGTAAAGGCGATGATAAACTGCACATCCTGCTCCATCTGTTCCCCCTTCATGACCGCGATCGTATCGTAGCTGTTGTGAATGGTAGCGGTGCTGCGGGGTGCTACCCGGGCAAAGGAGACCGCAGGAATGCCCTTGTCCGCAAAAGGTGTGGAGTCGCTGGAATACACATCCTGATAGGCAGAAACACCGAAGCCCGTTTCGGCGCTGAAATACTTCAGGTACTGCACCATCGCCTCTTCCGCGGTGGCGCAGGCGATAAATTTACCCATGATGCAGCCGATCATGTCAAGGTTAATATTCATGACCACATTTTTCAGTTCCTCTTCATGCTTCGCACAGTATGCCTTTGCGCCCAGCAGTCCCCGCTCCTCACTGCCGCACCAGATAAATCGCATGCCGTAGCGGTGTGGGTTCTTCGCAAAATGCTCCGCGATTGCCAGAATGCCCACAGAGCCGGACATATTGTCATATGCGCCATTGGAAAGTGATGTAGAATCATAATGTGCCGTCAGCACGATGTACTCCTGGATCTGCCCGGGCAGATCCAGCACCACGTTATGGGATTTGCCCACATATTCCTGCTGGGAAAGGGTGATCTTTGCGATCTTGGCGTCGGTACGGATCAGCTCAATAGCAGATTTCGCGTTGATATTCACACCCAGCAGCTTGTTGCCCTTGCTGACATAGGTGCGCAGCTCCCGCTGGTCAATGTCGCAGTCGGCATAATTGGCATCGCCGTCATAGGTAATAAAGCCCACCGCGCCGTTTTCCAGAATATCCTGATACAGCCAGTAGCCCATGTAGCCGTCTACCATGACGATCTTGCCCTTGCACAGCGAAAGGCTGTAGGCATCGGTGCTGCGCAGGTAATAGAAGGGCGCTTCCACTTCCCCGCTGCCGGCGCAGAAGTAGCCCTTGCAGGGAATCTCCTTGCCGTCGACTGTCAAGGTTGCGCTTTCGATGGTTGCCATGTCCACATCGAAGGCTTCGATGGTTGCATCCAAGCCCAGCTGCTTGCAGCAGCCTTGCAGATATTCCGCCGCGCGCAGCTCTTCAGGCGAGCCGCCCATGCGGACATATGCGGTATCTTCAAATATCTTCATCATATCTTTTGCGTTCATTTTTCTTTCTCCTTTTGTAAAAAAGAGGTCGGGTTGCCCGACCTCTTTATTGGAATCATTTCATGACCTGAATACGGAACACACAGGGAACATTTCCAGTGATCTTGTCGATGCGGATCCGGGTCACATCGCAGCCGGCACTTTCGGTATAGAGAAGCTCGATCTCCTTCTTGCCTTCTGCGGCTTCGGAGATCACGTACTCCTGATCGCCGATGGTCACCTTGGCATCGATCTGATTGTTCATGCCCTCAATGACCAGCTTGATGCGGTTGACCGCGTTGGGAGTCACCTTGATTTCGTAGCTGAACCAGCCGTGAGCGGTGATGCGACTCCACTGCATGCCGCGCATATTGCCCGGAATACGGAAGGGTTCGCCGCCACGCATCAGCGTGTCGCTGAAATTGACTTCCTTCTGGATCTTATGATCCTCCATGGCGCTGCCGCAGAGGATGAAGTCCAGCACAGCGGGATCATGTTCAAGCTGCGGTCTTTGCTCCTTTTCGAAGAGGAAGCCGGCACGGACACTTTCCACAAAGGTGTCGATGTTGGTCTTCTCATGCTGAATGGTGGAATATTTGCAGTAGAAGTCATCGCCCAGCTTTTCAAAGCCCTCACGGTTATACACAAGAAGCGCATTCAGCGCGTTCTCCAGCGCTGCTTCATCCGCAGGATCTCCCGTTTCAAAGTAGCGGGCATAGTAGATAAAGATCTTGATCAGCTCCAGCCAGATGGCGGTGACCAGCTTCAGGTTATAGAACTTCAGCCACAGCTTCTGATACTCCCCTGCTTCCAGTTTACCTTCCAGCTGCAGCAGCTGGTTATAAAGCACCTTTGCTCCCTCAGCGGCTGCTTCCTTTTCTGCGATCATGTCCGCAATCGGACCGCGATTCCAGTTAATGGGAATAAACCACTCATTGGATGCCAGAGCGCAATCCTTGGTCATCATCTCGAAGTAGAAATGGTTCTTGGAGTGATTCAGCGCCGGGAAATAGCTCAGCTCGGAGAAGTAATAGCCGGAGGTGTAGATGGTCTTTTTGAGGATCTCCTCGGTCGGTTCCATCAGCGCCTTGACTTCAGCCGCGTATGCTCCGTATTTCTCCTCAAAGAAACGATCCACTGCCGCATCCACGTCACCGCCATGGAGCGCGGCTGCATAGATGTTCAGATTCACCTCGTTGACACTATCAAAGGGAATTTCACCGGCACGGTCGATGCGGGCGACATAGCCGTTGGGCGCAAACTGAGCACAGTAACGGAATTTCTCCTTGATATGCTCCTTGAGCATCAAAGGCAGTCTGCCCTTGCCGAAAAATTCGCCGAAAATGTCAGCCTCCACCAGAAGCGGATTATTCTTGATCTTGCTGTAGAAACGGTTGCTGGGCATGGTCAGGCTCCAGTCAAACTGGGTCCACTTGTCCATGATGACCAGATCCTTGGAGATCTGCTCATAAGCCGCAGTCATCATCACATAGTCTTCCTCGATGCTGGCGAAGGGACGGACGATCAGCTCTTTGCCCAGCGCCTTGCAGGAATCATAGAGGATCTTCGTGACGTACTGCACCCGCTCGATCTTGTCAAGCTTCTGATTTTTCAACTTCAGAAGAGGGATCTGGGTTTCGTGCAAAGTCAGGATAATTCCGTCGAAATAGGGGTAAAAATGGAAGAAATCCTTGATTTTTTCCTCTAAAAAGTCCTTGATCAGCGGATGTGTGATCTCCACGTCGCCATAGCTGTTGCGGATCTCGGGATAGACCTCCTGAAAACGGGCAGGCACTGCCAGCTCGTGATGCCACATGTAGGTCTTGATGCCGTAGTCCTTTGCCTTTTTGCAGGCTTCGTTCACCACGTCAAGGTTCATCGCAACATACGCATCATCCTTCTCGTCGTTAAACTGTGCGTACTTGCGATAAGGGGTCATACCCTCGATATTGCCCTTGACATAGTCGTGGATCGGACCGATCACCTGCAGGTGGTCGAAGCCCATCTTATGTGCGTATTCCACCGTGAACATCAGATAATCACGATCAATGTCCACCGGGTTGCACACGGAAATGCCGTGCATTTTCATTCAATCACCGTTCTTTCAATCTTTTAAGTGGAATGCCACCTTCAGGTCGTCAACTTCTTCGTCCGTAATATGCACGATCGGACCGACTTCCTTGGAAAGGATGATGGAAGTTGCGGTGGATTCCATGACCTCCAAACGGTCAAATGCCTGCAGCAGGCTTTCGCCGGTGACGACAACGCAGCTGTTTTCAACCATCATCGCAGGACGGGAGGGGCTGAACTCATCCGCAGTCGCATCCGCATCGATGTAGATGTTCTCATAGGGCAGCTTCTTCACATCCCGCAGCAGAATGTAGCTTTCCGGAATGGTGCGGGGATCAAATTCCGCATCCGTCACGGCAAATGCCATGGAGTGGACGGGATGTGCCTGCAGGATCGCCTTGATCTCAGGCTGCTTCTGGTAGATCTTCTCGTGGAAGTTGACCGCACGGGAAGGGGTCTTGCCCTGCTCCTTCATGCCGCCCTTGACACGGACAAGATCATCCTCCTGCAGATACGCTCTGTCATGGCCGAAGGGCGTGATCAGGAAGCTGCCATCAGCCAGACGGACGGAGTAAGTGCCATGGTTGGCGGTAAACAGACCCATCTTGTAGGAACGCTTGATCAGGGTGATCATGTCACGGCGGGCAGCCAGTTCTTCAGAGGTACGGGTGCGGGGAATGAAATCGTCCATCTTGGTGTGGAACTGGGTGCTGCTGATGCGGTAGGCATCGGTGGGCAGAGGGCGCACCTTGCCGATCTTCTTTGCAAGCCCCTCAAGCGTCGCGGTGTAGTTCAGCGTTTCAAATCGCTGGAATGCGGTAAACATATCCTTTGCACCGATGCAGACACCGTGGTTTTCCAAGATTGCAATGTCGCAGCCCCGGGCAAAAACCTCACCGATCTTCTCTCCCAGTGCATCGCTGCCGGGGACATCGTACTTCGCGATCTGCACGTCGGTGCAGACCTTGCGCACCGAGGGGATCAGATCCAGATTCGGGCAGCAGCGGGCGATGGAGAATGCCACCAGTGCGGAAGGGTGGGCATGGAGAACTGCCTGCAGATCCGGGCGCATTTTGTAAACAGATGCATGAAACGGCAGCTCAGAGGAGGGTCTGTGGGTGCCGACGATAGTTCCGTCGGGCTTGACACAGACGATGTCCGCACGAGTCAGGGTGCCCTTATCCACGCCGGCGGGGGTGATCCAGATGTTACCCTCGTCATCTTTGATAGAGAGATTGCCGCCGGAGGTCGTCGTCAGACCTTTGTCATAAATGCGCTGCATAAACATGACCAGTTGGTCGGCGGGATGAATGTACTGAATGTTCATAAAATATCCTCCTTTGGTTTGATGTTGTAATTACAGCTTCAGCAGACGCTGATAAGCATCTTCCCAAGCCTGTGTGTGATTGGGCTGATAGGTCTCAACCGCTTCAGAGTTACGCACCACCTGACGAAGCTCGGTAAGATCTTTGATCTCGCCCAGAGCCATTGCCTGCGCCAGCAGATTGCCGATGGCAGCGCCCTCAACAGGGCCGGTGATGACGGGGCGGTTGATGGAGTCTGCCACCATCTGGTTGAGCAGCTTGTTCTGGATGCCGCCGCCGACGATGTTCAGGGTATCGATGGGCTGACCCTTGATCTCCTCAAGGCGCTCCAGCGCCCAGCGGTACTTCAGCGCCAGAGATTCGTAGATGCAGCGTGCGATCTGACCGACAGTCTCGGGGACGGGCTCACCATGCTCTGCACAGAACTTCTGGATCTTGGCGACCATGTTGCCGCCGGCGAAGAACTCGCCGTGGTCGGGGTTGATGATGGTGCGCAGGGGCTCTGCTTTCTTGGCTTCCTGCACGATCTCGTCCCAGCTGTACTTGGTGCCTGCCTTGATCCAATCTCTGCGGCACTCCTGAATCAGCCACAGACCCATGATGTTCTTCAAAGGACGGAAGCCGCCCTGAATGGTGCCTTCGTTGGAGAAGTTGGCATCACGGACCTCTGCGCTCAGGATGGGCTTATCGGTCTCAACGCCGAACAGCGACCATGTGCCGGAGGAGCAGAACGCGAAGCTGCCCTCGCCGGGGATGGCTGCCACAGCGGAAGCGGTGTCATGAGTACCGACAGCTGCAAAAGCAGCCTGATTCAGACCCAGCTCCTCTGCCAGCTCAGGACGCAGCTTGCCGCGCAGGTTGCCTGCCCGATCCATCTCAGTAAAGATATGTTCCGGCAGACCCAGCGCGCGGATGGTCTCCCAATCCCAGTCCTTGGTGGTGGGGTTATAAAGCATTGCGGTGGTGACATTGGTGTACTCAGACTTCACTTCACCCGTCAGGAAATAACCCAGCAGATCGGGCATCAGCAGCAGCTTCTGTGCCTGCTCGAGAGCAACGTCACCCTCGCGCTTGCGGCGATAGAGCTGATAGACTGTATTAAAATTCATGTTGGCAATGCCGGTGCGCTCGAAAAGGGTCGGAAAATCAACAGTTTTCCACGTCTCCTCGAAATCCTCGTCCACCGCGTAGCGATAAGCGCGGGGATTGCCCAGCAGATGACCGTTTCTGTCCAGAAGACCGTAGTCAACGCCCCAAGTGTCAATGCCCAAGCAATCGAGATCACCCACATTCGCCTGCTTAAAGGCAAGCAGACCCTGCTTCAGCTGGGCGTACAGATAGGGCAGATCCCAGTAGAACACGCCGTTCATTTCGATGTAGTTGTTTTCAAAGCGGTGCAGCTCGCGCATGGTCAGCTTGCCGTTTTCCAGCTGTCCCAAAATCGCACGACCGTTGCTCGCGCCGAGATCAAAAGCAAGTAAATTCTTCATAATATCAACCTTTCTTGCCAGCCAGGGACTTGCGGTACTTTTCGCTTTCCCAGTTGGCGATGAAGTTCTTGGCGGCTTCGCCCATGGTGGACAGCGGATGACCCGCTGCCTTGATGTTGGTGATGACGAACACAACTGCGGTCAGGGTCTCGGCAAGGACCTGCGCCTTCTTGCCGTCCATGCGCATCAGAACGCGGCCGGTCTTGCTGTCAGCGACGCACTGACCTTCCTCAACGGTGTCCTTGTCCATGGAGAAGGTGCCGATCAGGAAGACCATCTGGTCCGGATACAACGGCTGCTCCAGCAGGAACTGCTCGGTGTAGTCGCCCTTGGCGAGTGCCTCGGTCAGGTAGGGAGTTGCAGCTTCGTAAAGACCGGGCTCGATTTCCTTGATCTCTACCTTGGGGAAGCAATCGCCCGTGATGCCGAACTGCTTTGCAAGGCGCTCGTTGGCATCTGCGTGCAGGGCAAGGCAGGCATCGGGGTCATCGTCATGGGCGATGATGCCATGGTTCTGCATGATGATGATGGAGGGAACCTTGCCGGTCTCCGCTTCCACGCGGCGCAGCTCGTTGCGAATTGCAAAAGTCAGGTTTGCACCGGGATCCACATAGGGAACCATGCCCCAGCTGTAATCAGCACCCGCAAAGGCAGCCTCACAGATCTCCTTGCAGTTGACCGCGCATGCAGCAAGGTTTGCGTAGACGCTGTGGGTATGGACAACAAACTTCTTCAAAATGGAGTGGAAACCAGCTTCCACAGAGGGGCGCAGCTGTGCAAGACCTTCGATGGTCTTGACAGATTCCTTTGCCTTGGTAGAACCGGCGGTTTCTACGTTTTCAAACTGGTCAGGCTCGCTGGTCAGATAGAACTCACGGACAGCGGCGCCGTCCAGAACGGCGTATGCCTTATCCGGCTCGATGTCGGAAAGGCAAAAGCCGGAGGCCTTGATCGCCATCAGACCGTCAGAGAGCTTGACGGAGGTATTGCCACCGCCGCCCT
>JAZNNV010000024.1:0-1932 GCA_045580465.1 Faecousia sp. | reverse complement strand
CTTTTGCCATCACCTTTTGTGTTGGTAATCAGACAGTTGACCAGTTTGAGGATGTCCTTTTCGCTGTGTATGTAGGCAAAAGGGTTGTAGTGCATGGACTTTTTGAAGTTGATGGTGTTGAAGAATTTGATACGGTAATCTTTCGTTTGCAGCAGCTTCCCGCATTCGATCAGGATGCTGCCCTTGGGGTCGGTAACAACATAGGAACTATGACATTGCATCAGATTAGGCTTGAGCCAGAAGCGGGTTTTGCCAGAGCCTGAACCGCCAATGATAATAACATTCTTGTTTCGGGCAGTCACTGGGTTCTTGGTGCGACTCTCCATAGTCAGGTGCTCTGTCTGGGTCAGGATCACATTCTGTTGGAAGTCCGGATTGATATAAGGTTGAATGTCCTCACGGGTACCCCATCGGGCAGAGCCGTACTCGACATTCTTCCGATACTTCTTTGCATTCTTGGCTTTCACGTATACATACAGCCGTATCGCAGCTGCAATGAAAAAGCCAAGCAACAGGTCTGCTGGATGGAAACTGGGGAGCGGCGACTGGAACGCCACGCTGAAGCTGGCAACCAGGTTGAGGATTCTCTCGCCTATGTCTGCGCCAGTAGCCATGCGCCATGCCTGACCGAGTTTTGTAGCGGTGAGTCCCAGAATAATATAAGGGAGATAGAGGAACAGTAGCTTCTTGGCTTTAGGGCTCATAAGGTCTGCTCACGATCCTTTACCTTGGTGGGATCACGCTTGGGCATCCTGTCCATGATGTTCTTCAGGAGCTTTCGGATGGATGGACGTTCCTCCTTGACCTGCTTCTGGTGAAGAAACTCACCAAACGCTGCGTCAAGGGCATCCTGATCGCGGGCTTTGAAGAAAATCAGGTGCTTGGGTGGGTCACCAGGAACCTTTTTGATGGCATAGTCAATCCCGTATTTTCGAGCAATGCGGTCGAATGCCTTGATGTCTTTGTCATGAACCTCAATACTGGTCATGCCCTGATTTTGAGCAGCCAGCTCTTTGACAGTCTGTTTACCGTGGGGGATCAAATCCTCCTGAGTAGGCAGCTTGCCCTGCTTCTTTTCCTTCATATGACGGTAGAGCATGGACACGCACTTGGTAAACATTCTGCCGGTAAACTTTGCACCGTTGACCGACATGGTCACGGTCCGCATTTCAAGGTCTTCCTGCATGGGTAATCCTCCTTTCTATGCAGGACAGATAAAAACTGGTGATGCCAGGAGGCACCACCAGGCGGTGGAGAAGATATTTGAGCATTCTTTTTCCTTTCTGTTGGTGATAGATTGTCACCAACTGCAAACCATTACTTGATGTAATGCTTTCGGAGCTTCACAATGGCTGCGAGGCTGAGCAGTGCGCATAGCGCGAGGATGATACCGCACCACATCACCGGAGTCATAGCAATACCGCTGCCGGTCTGGATGTTGGGGTAATTGATGAGCTTGTACATTTCCTTGGGAATCACATACTTCTCGTCAATAACAACCTTGATGGTTTCTTCCGAACGGGTGAAGCCCTCCAGGGTTTCAATCTCTCGGATGATGTACACGCCGGGAGTCAGGTCAGTCACATGGACGATGCCGTCCTCACCGGACACCAGATCACGGAGGATATTGCCTGCGCCATCCTCCAGAGTGAACTTGACACCAGGCATGGGATTTCCCTGATTGTCAGTCTTAACGAACTCATAATGGTTCGGGATGTTGACAAGCGTGAAGGGTTCGGGTTCGACCCAGTTTTCATCCACCGTAAGCTCAATGTCGGGCATGATGTTGTAGCCCTCTGGAGCCTTGGTTTCACGGATGATCCAATTACCGAAGGTGAAGCGGGTGAACACGAACTCACCAGCATCATCGCTGGTGACGATCTCGACGATCTCACCGGTGTCAGCGTTGATCAGGCTGAACTCCACACCGGG
>JAZNNV010000023.1:0-3736 GCA_045580465.1 Faecousia sp. | reverse complement strand
CGTCAATGGTGACAGAGGCGGAGGTGACTTTTGTTAATACAGCGCGCATACATATTCTCCAGTCTGTTGGTGCGTGAAATTGTAGTTTACAGTACAATCTGTTCGTAGGGTGGGGTCATGACCCCACCGATCAGGTTGGATTATTTCTCAGCGAATTCTGGTGTTATATCTTAGATTTATGCCATCATCCATGCAAGGTTGATATCGTGACTGCGTCGGCGGGGTCATGACCCCGCCCTACAACAGCGAATGGTATTCATAGGCTAAACTATAATTTATCTGATTACATATGGAGGCCAGATTATGCTCTACTACGTTTCCGGGCCGGTGACCATCCTGGAGCCGGGCCTTGCTGTTATCGACTGCAACGGTGTCGGCTACGGCTGCCGGGTCACGGCGTATACCGCCGGTCAACTGAAGCTGAACCAGCCCGCGCGGCTGTATGTCACCGAATCCATCCGGGAGGATGCCCACGATCTTTACGGCTTCATCTCCAAGGAGGAGCAGAATTGCTTTGAGCTGCTGACCGGCGTCTACGGCGTCGGTCCCAAGGCGGCGCTGGCGATCTTATCCGCGGGCGGTCCGCAGAATTTCACGCTGGCGGTGATGTCCGGCGATGAAAAGCTCCTGACAGCGGCGCAGGGTGTGGGCAAAAAGCTCGCCCAGCGCATCATTCTGGAGCTGAAGGACAAGGTGGGCGGCGGCTCAGTGGAGCTGGATTTCTCCACCGGACCTGCTGTGACTGCTCCCGTTTCCGGCGGCAATGTTGCCATGGCGCGGGCAGCCCTGCAGGAGCTGGGCTATTCTCCTGCCGAGATCCAGACTGCCCTCAAGGGCGCAGACCCCAACGCACCCACCGAAGAGCTGGTCCGCCATGCCTTGCGCGCAATGGTGATGAAGGGATGATCTATGAGTTTACCCTACAGGAAACCAAATCGTCTCCCAACCTTTGATTACAGCACCCCCGGCGCTTATTTTATAACGATTTGTACGCAGGATAGGAAATGTATCCTCGGGAAAATCGTAGGGGGCGGCGCCCTCGACGCCCCGGTGGTACAATTGAACGATTTGGGGTTAATTGTGGAAAAATATATCCGTTCAGGGGAACGTATTTCTGGCATTTCTGTGGATAAATACGTGATCATGCCGAATCATATTCACGTGATTCTTTTGGTGGACGAAACATATACCGGCGGGACGTCGAAGGCGCCGTCCCCTACAAATACTGCGATTCCACACTTTGTTTCAACCTTGAAACGGTTTTGCCATCGTGATATTGGGAAGATAATTTTTCAGCGTTCCTATCACGATCATGTGATTCGCAACGAGCAGGATTATTTGAAAATCTGGGAATACATCGACAACAATCCGATTAGCTGGAGAGAGGATTGTTTTTACGAGGAGAATGTCAATGAAATGTCCGAGGTGTCAACGAGAAATGAAGAAGGGGTATTTTCGCCATGCTGATCAGCCCATCCAATGGATACCGGAAGGCAACAAGCCCTCTATTTGGAAAACTGGTGTAGCAGAAGGTGCGATCGTGCTTGGCGACGAATCCTTTTGCACAGGTTACCGGGCAGATGCGTTTTATTGTCCAGTCTGCCGCTTTGTGATTGTACCCGTTGAATAAAATTACGGGGCGTCGAAGGCGCCGCCCCCTACAATGAGGAATTGATATGAGCTTAGAATTTTCACAGGAACTGGATACGCCCATCATTTCGCCCACCTTTGCGCCGCAGGATGCGGGTGAGATCGGTCTGCGCCCCAAGCTGCTGGCGGACTACACCGGTCAGGAAAAGGCGAAGGGCAATCTGTCTGTCTATATCGAGGCGGCACGCCTGCGGGGTGAGCCGCTGGATCATACGCTGCTTTACGGACCTCCCGGTCTGGGCAAAACCACCCTCGCCGGTGTCATCGCCAACGAAATGGGCGTGAATATCCGCATCACCTCCGGCCCTGCCATCGAAAAACCGGGTGATCTGGCGGCGCTTCTGACCAATCTGAACCCCGGCGACATTCTTTTCATCGACGAGATCCACCCCCTGAACCGGGTGGTGGAGGAGATCTTGTACCCCGCCATGGAGGATTTTGCCATCGACATTATTGTCGGCAAGGGCCCCAGTGCCAATTCCATCCGGCTTGACCTGCCAAAATTCACCCTCGTGGGCGCGACAACCCGCGCCGGTCAGCTGTCCGCGCCCCTGCGGGATCGCTTCGGCGTTTCCCTGCGGCTGGGGCTGTACACCCCCGAGGAACTGGCGCGGATCGTCACCCGCTCGGCAACCATTCTGGGCATGCAGATCGACCCTAAGGGTGCGATGGAGATCACTTCCCGCAGCCGGGGAACGCCCCGTCTTGCAAACCGCTTCCTGCGCCGCGTCCGGGACTTTGCCCAGATCATGTGCGACGGCGTGATCACCAAGGAGGCTGCCGATCTGGCGCTGAACCGCCTGGAAGTGGACGAGCTGGGTCTGGATGCCATCGACAGACGGATGCTCACCGCCATCATCAAGAATTATGGCGGCGGCCCGGTGGGTCTTGACACCCTCGCCGCGACCATTGGCGAGGAGGCTGTGACCCTCGAGGATGTCTATGAGCCGTACCTGATGCAGCTGGGCTTTTTGACCCGCACCCCCCGGGGTCGCTGTGTCACGCCGCTGGCGTATCAGCATCTGCATATTACCTATGAAGGGCAAACTCAATTCGATGTTTAATGGGGAAAATGTATAAAAATTACTGAATTTTCGAAAGATTTTGTAAAAAAATCATGAACAAAGGGATTGACAAGGGTAGCTTCTCTGTGTATAATGCAACATGTGGCAATGCCACAATCATATTTTATTGACTCCGCGTTACGACCGGCAGATGGGCGATATTCACGGGGCAAACAACCGAAGAGAGGTATTTTTCCATGTACGAAGACAAGACTTTAGTTTGCAAAGAGTGCGGCAATGAGTTCGTGTTCACCGCCGGTGAGCAGGAGTTCTACGCAGAGCGCGGCTTCCAGAACGCTCCCCAGCGTTGCAAGGCTTGCCGTGATGCTCGCAAGAACGCTACCCGTGGCCCCCGTGAGTTCTTCACCGCTACCTGCGCACGTTGCGGCGGCGAGGCAAAGGTTCCCTTCGAGCCCAAGTCCGATCGTCCCGTTTTCTGCAGCGAGTGCTTCGCTCAGATGCGTGCAGAAGGCTAATTGCAAATAAAGACGCAGGGTCGGGAAACCGACCCTGTTGTTTTTTGCGGCAGGTTTACATAAAATTGTGCGCCCGCACACAGCCGAAGGCTGTGTTATCGCGAGGGAGAAGTCCGTGGCGATCTCCCGGTAGAATGCAGTATATCGGCAGATCGTGGCAGAAGATTGCCACGTCGCTGACGCTCCTCGCAATGACGTGGCTGTTGTAACATTTCCTATCGTAGGGCGGCTGCTTGCTGCCGCCGTCGGAATATCCGACCTCGATGGGCGGATATTCCGCAGTTGTTCTGTTCCGGTATTTGCGCCTGACGGCGCGATATTTTGCATCTGCAAAATATCCGGCGGGAGCAAGCGCCCGCCCTACGATGGGAAAGTAAACGGGGGCAGCAAGCAGCCGCCCTACGGTTTATACATATCTGTGCAGAGGCAATGGGCTGTCAAATATTGCAAAAAAATCTCACCGATCGGTGGATCGGGGAGAAAGTTTTACTTTGCGTACTCGACCGCCTTGGTCTCACGGATGACGTTGATCTTGATCTGACCGGG
>JAZNNV010000022.1:0-3497 GCA_045580465.1 Faecousia sp. | reverse complement strand
AGCTCCTCATCCATGCCCAAGTGGAAAAAGCGGGGATGCTCAAACAGTTCCGCGGTTTCCGCGATCAGGTCGGCTGTGACCTTGTAGTAAATAGAGGTGGAGAGCATGCGCTCGTATTCGCCCAGCCAAAGGTCGTGACTTGCGGAGAAGTTCAGCTTCGGAATGACCTCAAAGCCCATGCCACGCAGCCGCGCCAGCTCGGAAGCAAATTTCTCTTTCGTCCACGCACCCTCGGATGCAATTTCAGGGTGGCTTTCAAAGCAAATGCCGTCACCCACGTCAAGAATGATCGCCGTGCAGCCTGCATCCTTCAACTGGTGCGTCAGCTCCTGCCAATAGTCTTCCTCAAAACGAAGATAGGAAGTGCCATTAGCATAGGGACTCCAAAAGCTGCTGACGTCCTTTCCGTGAATGCCGTCCTTGTCAAGGATCGGCGGTGCCCACATGTTGTTGCTGAAATGTGCCAGATAAAACCAGCCGGGTTTCTTGTCCATTGCGTGACTCCTTTGTTCTTTTTTTATATTTTATCGGCAAAGGGTTGCCGTGTCAAGAAAGAAGGAGACTGCAGCGCAGTCTCCTTGTGTATGGATCAGTGGGTTTCCAGCCAATCGTTGACCTTGGTCTTTGCAAGACGAAGGATGTCCTCGGTGGGATAAGCAGATGCCTCTCCGCCGTTGACGTACAGAAAATACAGTCCTTCGGGGGTCTGGAAGAGAATTTCTTCATAGCCGGCGGGGTCGCCGTAGTAGCCGCAGGTGTACTTCTTGATCAGGGTGGCGGATTCGGTGTCGTATTCTCTCTTGCAGATGATCTTTTTCATCGTAAAGCTCCTTTCCTATCAGCAATGCTGACATTATATCGGTTTTTCAGAAAATAGTATGTCGAAACTGTAAATTTTACAGAATCAGCTGTTTGCAGCGGCGGCAATGTCCTTTTGCTTGACGGTGCCGTTGGCGGTATAGATGCTGGTCGTGTCACTGATGGGTTCGTTGTAGAGGGCTGCCCATGATGCGTGAGGACCGGTGTAGAAAATGTGCGCCAGCTTCACACAGCCATCAAAAGCATCGCTGCCGATGGTCGCGACAGAGTAGGGGATACACACCGATTCCAATGCGGCACAGCCGCGAAAGGCTGCTGCACTGATTTCGGTGACACTTTCGGGAATAAAGATGCCGCGCAAGCGGGTGCAATCTGCAAAGGCGCTCTGCCCGATCGACGAAACCGTTTCGGGAAGCTTCACGGTGGTAATGTAGTCATCTCCCGCAAAGCATCCGCCGCCGATGGACGTAACGGTCTGACCGGCAACTGTTTTCGGAACGGTCAGTTCCTCTGAGCCGGTGTAGAGTGCAGCGTCGTACTGCAGCACGCCGTCCTTGATGGAAAACCACGGCATATCCGGGTCGGACAAAGCAGGCGCTTCATACGGGATCAAAATAAAAGCGGTCAATCCGATGACAAAGAGGATCGAAAGAATCAAATAGGGAACAAATCTGCGCTTCTTCTTAGGAAGCTGCGGCTCAATAATCGGTTCGAGAATCTCTTCCTCCGGAATAATATCAGACATTTTTATCACCTCGTTTGCTTTATATTAGCATACTTTTCTCTTTCGCGCAAGTTTGTTGCACATTTTTCCATTCTGTGGTATTATACAAAGATGAAAAGAGGTGTTACGATGCGGGATATTCCGTTTTTTGCATCTGAATACGGTGTTGCAAGTCTGGCGCTACGTGAGATCCCGTACCGGCAGGAGGCATATATCTGCATCCAGTCCAGCTGTCAGCCGAAGGAGCTCCTTGACGAATGTGTGGCGTTTTGCCGTGCCTGTGGCGCTGAAAAGATCTATGCCCGCGGACATGAAATTGTGGAAGAATATCCGCTGCACACCGCTATTGTAAAGATGCGCGGTATCGCCCAGATCGATGAAAACAAGGTCGAGTGTCTTTTTCCTGTAACAGAGGACACGATCGCATCGTGGCGGCGGTTTCTGAATGAACGGCTGAGAAATGTTGACAACGCTGGGACGCTGGTATCGCAAGGTGAAGCGGAGATTTTGCAGTCAGGCGGGGCGTACTTTGTCCATCACGGTGGAACGCTTTTGGGAGCGGGCTGGCTGAAGGATGGGGAGCTTCTGCTGATCGCGGCGATACCCGGAGCAGGAGAGCGCGTGCTGCATACCTTGCTGTCGATTCAGCAGGAACAGCCGGTGCAGCTTGAGGTGGCATCTACCAATGTGCGGGCGATCCGGCTTTACGAACGGTTCGGAATGATTCGTATGGAGGAGATTCGCCGCTGGCACAAAATATTTCCCCTTGACAAGTAAAAATACTTGACAAGGTGAAAAATATCGTGTATACTGTGTCAGGTGTCAAGGGAAAAGCCTTGTCAGAGGAGGTCAAGCATGGATTCGCTGGAAATGATACTGCTTTTCGATTATTACGGCGACCTGCTGACTGAGCGTCAAAAGCTCTGCTTTGACATGCACTACAATCAGGATCTCTCCCTTGGGGAGATCGCGCAGGAGCTGTCCATCAGCCGTCAGGCTGTGTACGATAACCTCAGCCGCACCGAAGCGCTGCTGAGAAACATGGAAGAGAAGACCGGTCTTGTCAGCCGTGACAGGCTGTTTCGCAAGGCGATGAGCACCATCGGTGAAAAGGCAGATGTGCTTGCAAAGCACCCGGATGCCGCTGTTGCGCAGCTTGCCTCGGAAATTCTCTCCTGCGTCAACGCTTTCGAGGAGTAAACTATGGCATTTGAAGGCTTAACTGAAAAGATTTCCGCAACCTTCAGAAGACTGCGTGGCAAGGGTCGCCTCAAAGAGTCTGATGTCAAGGAAGCCATGCGCGAGATCCGTATGGCACTGCTGGAAGCTGACGTCAGCTACAAGGTTGTCAAGGATTTTACAAAGTCAGTCACAGAGCGCTGCATCGGTGTGGATGTTCTGGAATCGCTGACACCCGCCCAGATGATCATCAAGATCGTCAACGAAGAGCTGACAAAGCTCATGGGCAGCGATGCAAAGCATATTACCATCAACCCCAACGGTCCTACCGTTGTGATGCTGGTAGGTCTGCAGGGTGCAGGTAAGACCACCAATGGCTCTAAGCTGGCAGGTCTGCAGAAGCGGCAGGGAAGAAACCCCTTGCTGGTTGCCTGTGACATCTACCGTCCCGCAGCCATCCAGCAGCTAAAGGTCTGCGGCGAGAAGCTGGGCATCCCCGTCTTTGAAAAGGGAACTCAGGACCCGGTCCAGACTGCCAAAGAAGCTGTCCTCTATGCCCGTCAGCACGGTCACGACATGGTGTTTCTGGATACCGCCGGCCGTCTGCACGTGGACGAGCAGCTGATGGAGGAACTGAAGAACATCAAGGCAACCGTCAAGCCCGACGAGATCATGCTGGTTGTGGATGCCATGACCGGTCAGGATGCTGTCAATGCGGCCCAGAGCTTTAATGAGTGGCTGGATATTGACTCTGTGATGCTCAGCAAGCTGGACG
>JAZNNV010000021.1:0-5623 GCA_045580465.1 Faecousia sp. | reverse complement strand
AGCAGATCGATCACGCAATGCCAATTTCCCTTTGTGCTGCAGGCATCTCTTGAAACCTCAAACACCACCGGGCCGGAAAGACCATACTCCGTAAACTGCATCTCTCCCGCGCTCTTTGCGTGCAGGGTATCGCCATTAAAGACAGAAATGCTGCAATTGGCGCGCACGCCCTTCAGGGCAGCACAACCGCTCCAGCTGCTTTTCAGCTGCACAAGGCTGGGACGCAGCTTCGTAATGTGATGACCGAAGCTTCTGAGAAGCTGATAGCCGGACATAGAGCCACCCAGCTTTGTACCTGCGAGTCCGCCGCAGGCAATGATCAGCTTATCGCAGGAATAGACCTCACCGTTGCCCTCTACACGGAAACCATCATCCGTTATCTTCACCTTGGAAACTTCAAAGCCGGTAAGAAGGCGGATGTTCTCCCGCTGCAGAGCAAAACGCAGAACATCCACAACAGAATTCGCCTGATCGGAATAGGGGTAGACTCTGCCCGTTTCCTCTGAAACGGTATAAAGACCCAACTCACCGAACCAAGCGAGTGTGTTTTCCACATCGTATCTTGACATGGCGTTCCGGGCAAAATCGGAATTTTGTCCATGCAAGCCACCCTTGTCGGCGTTCAGATTGCTGAGGTTGCAGCGGCCGTTGCCGGTTGCCTGCAGCTTTCTGCCCACCCGTGACTGCCGTTCAAACAAGATAACATTTACATTGGGGCATTCTGATGCCGCGATGGCAGCCGACATGCCGGATGCGCCCGCGCCGATAATTCCTATGACCATATGTTCACCTGCTTTCTTTTAATCATTGTAGCAGAAATTGCAGCATCGCACAAGTAAAACTTCCCTTGCAATCCGAAAAAGGTATGGTATAATACCCTTGGTGATCAAATGAATCGAAATAATATTGAAAAAATCGCCCAAACTGCGGAAGACAGAATGCTCCTTGCAAAGCTATGGGACAAGATCAACGCAGGGCTTTCGCGGAACATTCCGGCGCACACCCCCTTTCTGACACCCCGGGAGCTGGAAATGGCACACTTTCTCTTTGGCGAGCCGGAAGGGCTTCATGCCTTCGGCGGCTACCCGGATGCAGAACGCAAAATGCTCTGCTATCTTCCCGATTACATGGACGAGAGCGCCCTTTCCGGCGAGGAATCCCCCGTCGTTGCTCTGCGGGCGGTATTTTATGAGGGAGACACTCCCACCCACCGGGACTTTTTAGGGTCGCTGATGGGCAGCGGCATCGCAAGGGAATGTATCGGCGACATCTGTGTGGGTGTTGGCAGCTGTGATTTTTTCGTGACGGAAGAAATTGCACCATACCTTTTGCAAAATTTCATCAACGCAGGCAGAACAAAATTCCGCCTTTCGGCGATCCCTCTCTCCGATGTTCAGATCCCGGAGCCGGAGATCAGGGTCATCAAGGATACTCTGGCTTCCTTACGCTTGGACAGCGTCATTTCTTCCGGCTTTCGCATCGGTCGGAGCTTAGCTGCACAATATGTAGCTGCGGGCAAGGTCGCCATTGACGGACTTCCCTGCGAGAAGCCGGACAAAGCGGTCACCGAAGGCTGCAAGATCTCCCTGCGGGGCAGCGGCAAGATCAAGCTTGCCAAGGTAAACGGACAGACAAAGAAAAATCGGTTCTCGGTAGAGATCCATCGATATGTGTGAGGTATAATAATGAAAATGGACGAAGTCATAGCGCGCATCAATGCGCTTGCAAAAAAGGCAAAGGAAGAAGGCTTGACGGAGGAAGAAATCGCGGAGCGTGACAAGCTGCGCCGGATCTACATCGACTCGGTCAAGGGCAATCTGGTTGCACAGCTGGAAAACACCTACATCGTCAGCCCCGACGGAACAAAAAAGAAGGTTCAGCACAAATAATGATGAAAGCACTCTGCGAAACCGCAGAGTGCTTTTCTTATCGCATGCATTTCATAATTTTGCACATACTACTGTCAAAAACAGCGAGGAGTGCGAAGCGATGGCGGAAAACAGACGGGGGCAGCACAGCTTTGTCCTGCCGCAAATGCCCGTGATCACCCACTGGGCAAGCGTTGCGGGCAAAAAAGAAGCGGAAGGTCCGCTGAGAAAGACCTTTGACCTGACCTGCATGGATGCCTATTTCGGGCAAAAAACCTGGGAGCAAGCAGAAAAGCAGATGCAAAAGCTTGCCATAGAAAAGCTCATTGAAAAGGCTGGGTTGAGTCATTCCCAAATCGGTCTTGTTTTCTCGGGAGATCTGCTCAACCAATGCATCGGCTCGTCCTTTACCCTGCGGAACACCGGCATGGCGCACATTGGGCTGTACGGCGCGTGTTCGACGATGGCAGAGAGCCTTCTGATGGGCGCGATGGCGGTCTCCGGCGGTTTTTCGGACAGAGTGATCGCCATGACCTCATCCCATTTCGCCTCCTCCGAGCGGCAGTACCGCTTCCCTCTCGGCTACGGCGGTCAGCGCACGCCCACCGCTCAATGGACGGTGACCGGATCGGGTGCGGCACTTCTTTGCTCTGCCGGCATCGGTCCGCGGATCGATTCCTGCACCGTCGGTACGGTAACGGATCTGGGCGTAAAGGATGCCAGCAACATGGGCTGCGCCATGGCACCTGCGGCATACGAGACCATCCGCACCCATTTGGAGGATCTGCATCGTACCCCGGAGGATTTTGACCTGATCGTCACGGGCGATCTGGGGCAGCTGGGCAAGGAAATGCTCATGGAGCTTGCCAGGCTGGACGGTGTCTACCTTGGCGGCAGATTGACCGACTGCGGCACGTTGGTCTTTGACAACACCACGCAGGATGTACACGCAGGCGGCTCCGGCTGCGGCTGCAGTGCCATCACGTTGTGCGGTGAGCTGCTGAGCAAGCTCACCGCAGGAAAGCTGAAACGCATCCTTTTCTGCGGCACGGGTGCGCTGCTGTCGCCCACATCGACCCAGCAGGGTCTTCCCGTACCGGGTATCTGTCATGCCGTTTCCATCATCGCAGGAGGTAACTGAATGGACTATCTGAAAGCATTTTTAGTGGGTGGTGCGCTGTGCCTGATCGGTCAAATCCTGATCGACAAGACCATGCTCTCCCCTGCACGAATTTTGGTCAGCTATGTGGTCATCGGTGTGCTGCTCAGCGCGATCAAGGTATATCAGCCCCTTGTTGATTTCGCAGGGGCGGGCGCAACGACACCTCTGACCGGCTTCGGTCATTGCCTCGCCAAGGGTGTGAAGGAAGCTGTGGATGAAAGCGGTTTGATCGGTGTCTTTACCGGCGGACTCAAGGCAGCCGCGGGCGGCATTACCGCGGCAATCGTCGGCGGTCTTGTGGCAAGTCTGCTTTTCAGGGCAAAGAATAAATCCTGAAATTCTGGGTAATCTATGGAAGCGGAAACACCGCACTACAGAGATTCGGAGGAATTTACAATGAATAACAAGCAGAATCAGAACAACCAGAACAATCAGAATCAGAACAATCAGAACAACCAGCAGAACAACCAGAACCAGCAGAACAAGAACTCCCGCTGATAAAAACCGACCTGATGCGGCTGCATCAGGTCGGCTTACATATTTTACGTGACGCTGACAAATCGGTTCAATCGGAAGAAGTAAAGCAGCGATTGCTGCACCGGGCGCTTGTAGATGCGTTGCATCGCATCGGCGTAGGCAAGCACCTGCGCACGATATTGCTCCAATTTTTGCGGAATGGTTTCTTCCGTCACAAAATCAGTCTTGAAATCGATGATGGTGATGCCGTCATCATCCACTATCGCACAGTCCACAACACCCTGCAGCAGGATCTTTTCGTCTGCCAATTCCGGCGCGTAATTTTCGCCGTCATCGAGGATCGAGAATTTGAATTCGCGCAACACATTGGGATGGACACGCAGCTTCCTGCCGATCTCCGTAGCAAAAAATGCGGCGATCTGGGCGCAATCCACAAGCTGCGCCTGCTCCTGCGTGATGAAGTTTTCCGACACAAGCCGCGCCAATTCTCCTTGGACACCGGTCTCATCTGTGCAGCAATCGTAACGGATGTACTGCATGATGCCATGGGTGGCATTGCCGATGTCTGTAGCGTTTGCGTTTGCTGCGACAAAGGACGGGCTGCGCCAGCTGCCGTGATAAGCATTTTGGTTTCCCGTGTTTTCGGAAGCTTCCGCATCCTTGATGCGACCCTTTCGCTGGGTTGCGGTCTGCTTGGAGGGTGCTGCCGTTGCAGCGGTATGGGGATAGCGGAAAGCAAGGCGCTTATCAAGCTCCTGAATGACAGCATCAGGAAGCAATTCCACATCCGCTTCCTCTATAGCCTCCGATTTGCCCGGCTCAGGTGCTTCACAGACCCGGATCAGCCATGGAGGCTCACCAAGCTGCGTCTGCTTCGGTCGGGAGCCGAGGGCGAACAGCTCACCTGCTTCAGTGCGCCGCAGCGCCGTCAGCAGCACCCACTCGCCACAGCAGGCAACATCCCGGGTCAGAAGCTCTGTGGCATCCGCATCCATGCGAAGGGCGATCTCTGCAAGGTCCCTCTCAAGCTTTTGAGAAGCGTAGGTCATGATCAGTCGGTCACGGGCGCGGGTCAGCGCCACATAGAGTACACGAAGCTCTTCTGATACGCTGTCAGCACCCATTTTCGCGGCAATGGCACGTTTGGCAACGGACGGATAACGCACGCGATTCCTTTCGTCTACTGCAGTCAGACCCAGGCCAAGCTCCTGATCGCACAGAACCTGCGCGGTCAGGCTTTCCCGGTTGAACTTGCGCGACAAGCCGCAGACAAACACAACGGGAAATTCCAAGCCCTTGGACTTGTGAATACTCATGATGGTGACCGCGCCGGGGCTGCTCTGCTCACCCGTAACGATCAGTCCCTTATCCTGCATGGCGGTCAAATGCTCCAGAAACTGCTCCAGATCGCGGCGGCCAGTCGATTCAAAACCCACCGCAAGATCATAAAACAGCTGCAGATTGCGTTGGCGGATCGCGCCATTTTCCATTGCAGCATAAATGCTGTCCATATGGGTCAGGCGGAAAATCGACTCCAGCAGCTGCGCCAAGGGTCGCAGGCGCGCTTCCCTTCTCCACGCATCCAAATGCGTAAGGAAGGTGCGGATCTTCGGCAGATCGGATCGGAGCAAAGCATCGTAAATGCTGCCGCGTTTGCTTGCTCCGCGGATGACCGCAAGCTCGTCCGCCGTAACACCGAAAACGGGGCTTGCCAGTGCCGCAAGCAACGGAATATCCTGCCGAGGATTGCTGATCACCTGGAGTAACGCATGCAGAACGGAAACCTCCTGCGATTGCAGAAGATCATCACCACCGCCGGTGCTGCACCGATAACCGCGATCCGCAAGGGCGCACTTGAAATAGCGACTCATGGAACCGGGGGAACGCAGCAAAATCGCAATGTCATCCGGCTTGATCGGACGCAGCTGCTCCTTATCTCGGACATAGTGGGTTCCGTCACAAAGCTCCTCGATCCGTTTTGCAACGAAAGCCGCCTCTTCCTCATAGGTACTCTCCCAGACGGGAATCGTCCAAAGCTCCACCTCAGGCTCACCGAGAGGCACATGGGGAATACCCTCATGGAGCGCTTCGTCTTCGCCATAGTAAAGACCGCCGA
>JAZNNV010000020.1:0-14521 GCA_045580465.1 Faecousia sp. | reverse complement strand
CAGTTACACCTGTCTACACCGTCAGTGTTGAAGGCTATGCAGCAACAAAGATCGGTACCACTACCGAGGCAACTGCAATTGCAGTTATGAAGTACGGCGATGCTGTCGCTGCACTGCTGGCAGGTTGATTCAGGTACATTTGTACTGACTGATCATTCGCAATAAACCCGCAAGGGCACCGCGCAAGCGGTGCCCTTGTTTAATAAAAGAAGGATCCCTAATGGGATCCTTCTTTTTATCGATTATTTCCTGTGGGAGAACATCCGAAATTCTTTATGTAGGCGCGGTAGAAGGCTGAGTAATCACCAAAACCACTGGATATTGCTGCCTCAGTTGCGGACATTCCGTCATTAATATAACCACGCGCGAGTGTCAGACGTTTCAATGTGATATATTCCCATGGATTGACCCCCGTCGCTTTTTTGAATTTTCGATATAGCTGTGTGCGTGTTAGGTAAAATTTATCACAGATAAGATCGACGGACAGGGGAGTGGCGATGTTGTGGTTGATATATTCCAATATATCATGAGAGGCAGGAAAGGCTGCTTCACGGCTGACATCAAAGGCTGTATCGAAAATACGCGCCAGTTCAGATAGGACCGGTAGTAAATAGCAGCCAATCTGCGTACATTGCGCATCGTTATCATTACATGGGTGGCACATCATTTCAAGATAATCATATACACCCGTTCCGAGAAGAACACTGCGATCATACGCATTATTCGTACCAAGCGGGCGGTCAAAGAACGTCCGAAGAATCCGCCGTTGAGGATCGATCCGATCAACAATAGCTGGATCAAAGTGAATAGAAATTCTTTGATATTCTGAACTGTCAAAACAAACAGCCCGGTGTGTTTCACCTGGGCGCATCAGCAGGATCTTGCCAGGTTCGAATGCATAGGAAGAACCCTCTGTGATATAGTAGCCGTCACCTTTTATCAGGTAAAATAACTCACAACGGTCATGTGCGTGTATGCTATGCAATGGAAGTGGGGGATGACTAGTTGCACAGTGAAATCCCAACAGATCATTCCGACATGAGATATCGTTCATTGAATCACCTCACTTAAAGTATAGCACATTGTGAAATTATTTGCAATATAAAAGAGAATTATAATCAATTTACTTGTCAGAAATTCTAATATACAATTTAACATGAAGGCATACAGAGCTATTTTCATGCCTATGTCAAATATCAATACATATCGGAGGTAATCAATTATGCAAATTGGTGCACAGCTTTATACTGTTCGTAAGTATTTTACTAATCTTGAGGATTTTGATAAGGGTCTGAAAACAACTGCTGATATCGGCTACAAAGCTGTTCAGGTTTCCGGCACCTGCGCTTACGATCCTTACTGGCTGCGTGATGAGCTGCAGAAGTATGGTCTGACCTGCGCCATTACCCATATTCCTCCTCAGAGACTGATCGACGAGCTTGAGAAGGTCGTTGCCGAGCATGCTGTTTTTGGCTGTAAGAACATTGGTATCGGCAGCATTCCCGCACCTTGGTTTGGAACATACGAAGGTTACTTTGAATTCCGCAAGGTGTTTATTCCCATTGCTGAGAAGATGCGTGATCTTGGTGCAAAGCTGATGTTCCATAATCATGCGGTGGAATTTGTTGATTATGATGGCAACATGATCTTCAACCATTTGATGGAGGATTTTCCCGAAGATGCGATGGAGTTCACGCTCGACTGCGGCTGGGCTGACTTCGCCGGTCAGGATGTCGTTAAGCTGATTGAGTCCCTGAAGGGGCGCATCTCTCGCATCCACCTGAAGGACTACGCAGATCTTCCTGCTGACGGCAGCATCGATAAGGCACCCTACATGCGTCCGATCTACGAAGGTAAGATGGACTATGATGCCATTATCCGCGCTCTCATGAATGCAGGAACAGAGTATGCGCTCGTCGAGCAGGACAACAGTTACGATGAAGATCCCTTTGACTGCCTGCGCAGAAGCTATGAAAATGTGGTTGCCCGCTTCCCTGAGATGAAATGATTGATCAATTGAAACTCGCGGTCGTTGGCATTGGCAACATGGGATCAGCTCATGCAAAGCATATCCACGACGGCGCAATCGAAAACTGCGTGTTAACTGCGGTATGTGATATCGATTCCGAAAAGCTTGCTTGGGCAAGGGAAACCCTCGGTGAAAATGTCATGCTGTATACTGATTACCATCAACTGTTGGATGATCACGTTTGTAATGCGATCGTGATCGCGACGCCTCATTATGACCATCCCATCATCGCAATTGAGGCATTTGAGAAGGGTTATCACGTTTTGTCGGAGAAGCCTGCGGGTGTTTACACCAAGAAGGTACGCGAAATGAACGAGGCTGCTGTAAAGAGCGGTAAGGTTTTCGCGATGATGTTTAACCAGCGTACAAACCCTACATACCGCAAGGTTCGTGAGATCATCAAGTCAGGTGAGCTTGGAGAACCGAAACGTCTTGTTTGGGTGATCACCAACTGGTATCGCACCCAAGCATACTACAACAGCGGCACATGGAGAGCAACATGGGAAGGGGAAGGCGGCGGCGTCTTGCTGAATCAATGCCCCCACCAGCTGGACCTGTGGCAGTGGATGTTTGGAATGCCGAAGCGCATTCGCGGAAGGTGCGCGATTGGGAAGTATCACAATATTGAAGTTGAGGATGATGTCACCATTACCGCCGAGTACGAAAACGGCGCAACTGCTACGTTCATTACCAGCACCGGCGAGTACCCCGGCAGCAATCATCTGATTATTACCGGCGATCGTGGCAAAATTGTTGTGGAAGACGGCAAAAAGATCACCTTTACCAAGCTCACTATCCCGGAACGTGATTTTTGCTATTCCAGTGACAAATCCTTCCTTCCTGCAGAGGATGTACCTCGTACAGAAGAGGTGTACGAATTTGATTCCTTTGGCACGCAGCACCTCGGTATCCTACAGAATTTTGTGAATCACATTCTCCACAATGAAGAATTGATAAGCAGCGGTTATGAGGGGATCAATGGTTTGACTATCTCCAACGCAGCCTTCCTTTCCGACTGGACCGGCAAGGAGATCACCCTACCCATGAACGAGGAACTCTATTACGAGTTGTTGCAGGAGAGAATTAGAAATTCAAAGGTTAATTTTAGCGAAAAGGTTGCGAAACATCCCACTATGGATGGCAATTATGGCACTTACCAAGAAAGATGGAAAGGCAACCGATAATTTTGAACTATAAGGAGATATTACGATGAGTACTGTGAGATTTGGTATTATTGGTATCGGTAATATGGGTTCTGCCCATTCCAAGCGCTTTTTGAATAAGGAGCTGAAGGATGGCGAGCTGACGGCGGTCTGCGACCTTGATCCCGCAAAGTTGGATTGGGCTAAGGAGACGCTTGGTGAGGCTGTCAAGAGATACACCGATTATCATCAGCTGCTGGACGATCACGTTTGTGACGCGATCGTTATCGCAACGCCCCATTATGACCACCCCGTTATTGCCATTGAGGCGTTTGAAAAGGGCTATCATGTCATGTCCGAAAAGCCCGCCGGCGTTTACACTAAGAAAGTGCGGGAAATGAACGCTGCTGCCGAAAAGAGCGGTAAAGTCTTCGCAATGATGTACAATCAGCGCACCAATCCCACCTATCAGAAGGTGCGCGAGATCATTAAGACCGGTCAGCTGGGTGAGCCCAAGCGTTTGGTTTGGGTCATTACTGACTGGTACCGCACTCAAAAGTATTACGACAGCGGTGCATGGCGCGCAACGTGGGAGGGCGAAGGCGGCGGTGTTCTGCTGAACCAGTGTCCCCATCAGCTGGACCTTTGGCAGTGGATGTTCGGCATGCCCAAGAAAATCAGCGCAAAGTGTTCCGTAGGCAAGTATCATAATGTTGAGATCGAAGATGATGTCACCATTACTGCCGAATATGAGAACGGCGCGACCGCTACCTTCATTACTTCTACCGGCGAGTACCCCGGCTGCAACCATCTGATCATTTCCGGTGACCGCGGTATAATTGTTGTGGATAACGGCAAGAAGGTCACGTTTACAAAACTTGCGATTCCCGAGCGGGAATTCTGCTACTCCAGTGACAAATCCTTCATTCCCCCAGAGGATGTTCCGAGAACCGAGGAGGTCTATGAGTTTGACACCTACGGCACTCAGCACACCGGCATCCTGCAAAATTTCATCAACCACATTCTCTACGGTGAAGAGCTGATGAGTTTGGGCTACGAGGGTATCAACGGGCTGACCATCTCCAATGCTGCATTCCTTTCTGATTGGACGGGTGAGGAGATCACCCTGCCTATGGACGAGGATCTGTTCTACGAGCTGCTGCAGGAGCGCATTAAAAATTCCAAGATCAAAAAGGAGCAGAAGGCATCTGTCATTGTGGATGTAAACGGCACTTACGGTCACAAGGAGTAAGGAGGAGAAATATGAAATTGGTATCCAGTGGTGTTCCGATTAAGAGAATTTCTCCCGCGGATCAGGAGATGTTCTTCGGCTACTATGACCTGAATCCCTATGATGCAACCGGCAAGCTGCACCTTGCCCACAGAACTGCCTTTGCTGACCGCCTGCAGGTGATGGGTGATAAGGCTGAGTTGGGCTTTATTGAGCTTGCCACCGGCAAGTTTGAAGTCGTTGCGGAGACGGAAGCTTGGAATTTCCAACAGGGCGCAATGCTCCAGTGGAATCCCAAGAAGCCCAGCGATGAGATCCTTTTCAATTCCTTTGACGGCAAGGAATTCCGCGGCACCTGCCTGAATATCAAGACCGGCGCACGCCGTGATTATGAGATGCCCTTTGCCAATGTTTCCAAGGACGGCAAGTGGGCGATCAGCATCAATTTCCACCGACTGTACGATTTCCGCCCCGGCTATGGCTATGCGTCCGTTGGCGATCCTTTCTACTGGCAAAAGCATAGCGACAAGGATGGCGTCTTTATCACCGATCTGGAAACCGGCGAAACGAAGCTGGTGCTGTCTCTGCAGCAGATCTGGGACTATTCCGGCGCGTTCTTCGGTGGCAAGGACGAGAAGATGATCATCAATCACATTACGTTCAATCCCAGCGCAACCCGCTTCCTCGCGTTGGTGCGTAACTTCCCCAAGAAGGGCGAGCGTCATGATACGCTTCTGCTGACCGCCAACCGTGATGGTAGTGATCTGTTTACACTGTCTGATTACGGCGTGCAGTCCCATTACTGGTGGATCGATGATACCCACGTCGCTTTCTACAACGACGGCAAGGAGCTTGCCTGCTGCCGCGGTTGGGCGAATAATTACATTCTGGAGGACAAGACCTACAACGGCGAGATCATGGCGGATGGCTTCTTCGTGGAAGATAACCACATGAGCTATTCTCCCACAGATCCCACCAAGATGATCACCGATACATATTGGGATGCCAAGGATATGCGCCACCTGCAGCTGGCTGATTTCAGCAAGGATATCTGCTGGGAGCTGGGACGCTTCTATTCTCCCCACACCGATGAACTGGTAGATATCCGCTGCGATCTGCACCCCAGATGGAGATTTGACGGAAAGGTCGTTTCCTTCGACTCGATCCACGAGGGCTATCGCGGTATTTACGAAGTCGATTTGTCTGAATTGGTATAAAAAATCCGACCCAAACGGGTCGGATTTTTCATTACAGAGAAGCGATGATCTTCTGAATACGAGCGAGGGAGCGATCCTTACCGAGGATCTGCATGACTGTGAACAGGTCAGGGGAGTTGGGCTTGCCTGTGACGGCCTGACGGATGAAGGTGGATACGTCAGCTACCGTGCCGGGGAACGCGGCAGGATCAGCCCTGTATGCCTTCATATCAGAGGTAAAACCGATCTGTTCAGTGATTGCCTTGACCTTATCGAACCAGGCTGCGGAATCGTCAGCAGGATCATAGCTTGCGATGAACTTCTCCAGAACAGTCTTGACAATAGTCTTGTCGAACTTTTCGTCGAACTGGGGTGCTTCCAGATACTCGTCATAGAAGAAGCCCATGTAAGGCTTGGCTTCCTTCCAGACAGCGATGTCCTTGCGGGGCTTCTTACCGCCGCGACCGATGGCAAGGATGGAAATCGCAAAATCCTTGTCGGATGCCAGCTTCTCGGCGAAATCAGCATCGAATTCCTCAGCCCACGCCAACAGCTGGGTGTAGACATCCTCGGCGGTCATCTTGGAAATGACATTCTTGCTGACGTCAGTCAGCTTGGCATAGTCAAACAGAGAGCCGGCGGGGTTCAGCTTCTTGGGAGAGAACTTGAAGTCGTTGATATCAGCGTCGGGATTGGCACGGCGCCAGTCTTCAAAGTTGGAGTTCAGAACGCCCATCAGGTACTCGCGGACAGCATCCACTGGGAAGCCCTCAGCCTTGTAATAGGTCAGTGCCAGCTCGGGGTCCTTGCGCTTGCTGAGCTTGCGCTTGGAGGTGCCGTCCATCTTCATCAGCGGTCCGATGTGGACGTACTTAGGCAGCTTGAAGCCTAATGCTTGGAACAGCTGAATATGGAAGGGAAGACTGGGCAGCCATTCGTCACCGCGAACCACATGGGTGGTGCGCATCAGCTGATCGTCAACCGCGTGGGCAAAGTGATAGGTGGGGATGCCGTCGGACTTCAGAAGCACGTTGTCGATGTCGTTTTCGGTGATGGTCAGCTTGCCCTTGACCAGATCGTCAAACTTGAACTGGTTTTCAATAGAGCCTTCGCTGCGGAAGCGAAGCACCCAAGGCATACCCGCATCCAGCTGCGCCTTGATATCCGCAATGGAGCGGTCACGCCAAATAGCATACTTGCCATAGTAGCCGAAGTTTTCCTTGTTGGCTTCCTGCTGCTCGCGCATGGCGGTCAGCTCGTCCTCAGTGCAGAAGCAGGGATATGCCTTGCCCTCGGAGACCAGCTTCTTTGCGAAAACGTGATAGATGGATGCTCTCTGGCGCTGGCGGTAAGGTCCATAAAGACCGCTGTCGCCGTCGTGAGTTGCGCCTTCGTCAAAATTGATGCTGTAATGTTTTAAGGTGTCGATCAGCACCTCGACAGCGCCGGGAACCTCGCGCTTGGCATCGGTGTCCTCCACGCGCAGGAACAGCACACCGCCGCTCTGATGCGCCATGCGCTCGGAGATCATGCCCTGCACAAGATTGCCCAGATGGACAAAGCCGGTGGGAGAGGGGGCCATACGGGTGACGACTGCACCCTCGGGAAGGTTGCGATAGGGGAAACGCGCCTGCACCTCGTCCGGGGTTTCGGTCACGTTGGGAAACAGAAGCTCTGCAAGAAGTTGATAGTCCATAGTTTTTACCTCATTTGTTCATTTGATCGAGTATGAATTGAATAAAGATCCGCGGCGGCTGATCGAGAACCGTTTCGTTGATGCGCATTTTGCCGTTGTGCAGGGGCGCATAGTCACCGTCGTCCACCATCGCACCGAAGTTGAAGAGTACACCGGGCTTGAACAGGGTGTAGTAGGAGAAATCCTCGCCAGCCATGGCAATGGGGTGGTCGAAAACATTTTCCTGACCGATGATCTTGGCGGCAGAGGCGTTCAGTTCATCCACCAGTGCGTGATCGTTTCGTAATGCCGGATAGAATCTCCCCGACTCCAGTTCGGCTCTACCGCCCATGTCCGCGGCAACAGAGGTAGCGATTTCCTCAATGCGACGGAAGATGAATGCATCGGTGGCATCGTTGATGGTGCGAACTGTGCCGTGGAGTACTGCATGGTCGCATATAATGTTGTTTGCAGTACCGCCATGAAACTCGCCAATGCCAATGATCACTGGCTCAATGGGATTCAGCTCCCGGGCGCGCATCATCTGAATGTCGGAAAATACTCTGACTGCCATGGCGATCGCATCAGCGCCATTATGGGGCTGGGAAACATGGGCAGATTTTCCGTACAGATGGATCATAAAGCTGTGATCACTTGCGTATTGGCAGGTTTTGTTCACTTCCAGTGTGCCGGCAGCCTGATCAGGGTACACATGACAAGCGACGATCATGTCCACTTCGCTCATCAAGCCGTCATCGCAAATAGGCTTCGCGCCGCCGGGACCCTCTTCCGCGGACTGGAAAACGAACTTCACACAGCAGTCTATGTCCTTTTCCATTTCCTTGAGTGCTTTGGCAGTTCCCAGAAGCATGGCGGTATGGCAATCGTGACCGCAGGCGTGCATTTTCCCCGGGTGAGTGGAGCAATAGGGAAGTCCCGTTTCTTCCTGCACGGGCAGGGCATCCATGTCAGCCCGAAGGGCGATGGTCTTATTACCGATCCCCTCGTTCAGCGTTGCAACGATGCTGGAGATGCCGTATTCTTCTGTGTAAGGGATGCCCATGGCATCCAGCTCCCGGCGAACCACAGCCAGCGTCTTTGGCAGATCGTATCCGACCTCGGGAATTTGGTGCAGTTCCCGGCGAATGCGGATGATATAGTCTTTGTCAACGCACATACCAAGACTCCTTTGACATATTTTTCACATTATAACACGCAAAGCACAATAAAGTCAATTTATCGTTGCGTTTTTCTTTTTCATGTGATAGAATACTAAAAAATCAACAAAAGAGGCGAATATCATGGAAGAAATCGTTGCAAAGAAAAGAATGTTATCCGGCATCAAGCCCTCCGGCGACCTGACCCTTGGCTCTTATCTGGGTGCGGTCAAGAACTGGGCAGAGCGAGCCGATCAATACGAGTGTTTCTACTTTATGGCGGACCTGCATGCCATTACTGTCCGTCAGAACCCCGCTGACCTGCGCCGCCGTACCCTTGAGCAGCTGGCACAGTACATCGCCTGCGGTCTTGACCCTGAGAAGAATACGCTGTTCATTCAGAGCCATGTCCATCAGCACGCGGAGCTTGGCTGGGTGCTGGACTGCTACTCCATGTTCGGTGAGCTGAGCCGCATGACCCAGTTCAAGGACAAGTCTGCCAAGAATGCGGACAATATCAACGCGGGTCTGTTTACATACCCCAGCCTGATGGCGGGCGACATTCTGCTGTATCAGCCGGATCTTGTCCCTGTGGGAGAGGATCAGAAGCAGCACGTTGAGCTGACGCACGTCATTGCACGACGCTTTAACGGCATTTACGGCGATGTGTTCAAGATTCCTGAGCCCTTTGTTCCCAAGGTGGGCGCCAGAATCATGAGCCTGACCAATCCCCTTGCCAAGATGTCCAAGTCTGAGGATGAGGACACGGGCAGAGTTCTGCTGATGGACGCGCCTGAAATCATCATGAAGCAGTTCAAGCGTGCCATCACTGACTCCGACACGGAAAACTGCGTCCGCTACGATAAGGAAAACAAGCCCGGTGTCGCTAACCTGATGACGATCTACTCCGCCGTTACCGGCAAGACCTATGATCAGATCGAAAATGAGTTCGCCGGCTGCGGCTACGGCAAGTTCAAGCCCGTGGTCGGCGAGGCGGTCGTGGAGCATCTGCGTCCCATCCGGGAAGAAGCTGCCCGCCTGATGAAGGATAAGGCATATCTGGAGTCCGTCTATCGTGACGGCGCGCAGAAAGCCAGCTATGTTGCCGAAAAGACCCTGCGCAAGGTCTACAAGAAGGTCGGCTTCGTTGCAAAATAAGATAAACGCCCGCGGATCACTCCGTGGGCGTTTTGTTTATGAGCGCTTCATAGTCCGGCAGACCGTAGCCGCGGATCATTTTGGCATCGATTTTTATGTATCGGTATGCCGCGACTCCCGCGACATTTCCTTCGATCACTTTCATGTATGATCCGCAAGTACCGACCACAATGCCCACATGATCTGACCATGTAGTACAGTCACCGCTACCCGTATCTTCAGCACTGTAGTAGATCACATCCCCGGGCAGGGGCGTGTACGCATCGTTTTCCTCCCAACATCCAAGTGCCTTGAACAGCTCGATCTGGCGCTCACAGCCACATTCCGTCGGGATGATTTTTGTTAAATCAGTTACGATTGCAGCAGCGCTGACGAAGGTAGCGCACCATTTGTCGTTGTACTGTACCACGTAATTCTGTGCCAAGGGTTCATGGGCATTATATAGGTCAATGATCTCCTTGTGTGATCCGTCAAAGCTGTTCTTGCCGAGCCATGCTTCTGCTGCCGCAACGAATTCCATCCGAAATTCTGCTTCTTTCTGAGAGACATCACGGGCAAAGCCCCATGGAAGCCCGATCGTGACGATGATCGCAGCAGCGATGGAGACCAGCAATACAACTGATGCTATTACTGCGATGATGATCCATGTCTTTTTACGCATCCTCCGACCTCCTTTTCTCTATCATAGCATGCAGGAGTGTCATTTGCAAGCTACAGAAACAGATACAGCGCCAGGGTCAGCAGCCATGTTCCCTTGTTATCCTCGCAGTCGCCCGCAAGCAGTAAAAGCAAAACAATGACCAAAAGATCGGATGTGTCAAGATTCTGCGGCAGCAGGTTTCGTAAAAAAGAACCGGCACTTTGCGTTTGTTGCGTGACCGGGATGTCTGCGCGTGGCTGCGGTGGACATTCCTCCGGTGCCGGAGATGGCTGTTCCTGCTGTACGGGGATGCGGTTTTTCAGATAAGTTCCGTCTTGCTGTGGAATATAGCGGTTATACATCATGGATCACCTCAGCATCTGTGAAAAAATGCCGCTGCCTAGAAATGACGAGGCAAGTCCGGCAAGTTTTGCTGCGCGCATTGCTTTTTCCAGCCTTGAAATACGTTCATTTGGCAGGTAAGCTCCTAAAGCGCAAAGCAATGCCTGCTCCTTATTGTCGATCCGTGCCGCGTTGGCAAAGCCTGCGAGCTTCGAGATTGTACCAATGTCAAAGCCTACCGGCATTTCTGCCTGCTGCGGCGGAGGGGGCGGAGAGGGGGGAGGCGGTGCGTTCATTCCACCGCCCAGCTGCTGCGCCATGGACATGATCTTTGCCATCATCTGCGGATCGCCGAGGATGGAATTAAGCTTGTTCTCAATATCGTCCATGTCTTACCCCTTTAACTGATCCAGCAGCGCTTTGCCCTGCGGTGTACTCAGTAAACCGGCGAGCATTTTCTTGACCGCATCGTAATCTCCGGACTGCGCCTGCGCAATGGCAGATTGCATCAACGCCCCATGCTGCTCCTGCAGCTGCTGTAAAAGCAGCTGACCCTGCGGTGTTGCCGCCAGCTTCATCGCTTCCTCGATAGGGATATTCTGCATAGCGCTTCTCCTTTCACATCATAGCTTTTCAGAGTATTATATGCGCCGGATCTCACGGTTGTGAGGGTATGTAAAATAATCGTAGATATTTTTCTTTAGATGTGCTATACTGACAGAAAACAAAAGGGAGATGCTTATGAAGATACTGGTATTGTCTGATTCCCATTCCTCTCTTGTGTCCATGCCCAGGGCGATCCGATCCGTCAAGCCGGATGCGGTGATTCACCTTGGGGACCATTACCACGATGCTGTGGCGATGTCGGAGGAGTTTCCCAATACCGTCTTTCACATCACTCCCGGCAACTGTGACCGCAATTTCGGTTTTGATGCCCACCCGGAGATGCTTTGCTACGATGTATGCGGTGTGCGGCTTTTCATGACACACGGGCATATTCAGTCAGTCAAGGCATCGCTGCACCGATTGATCAGTGCGGCGCGTGAAAAATGCGCCGTTGCAGCACTTTACGGACATACCCATAATGCTGATTGCCACTGGGAGAATGATCTGTTGGTCATGAATCCGGGAACCTGCGGTATGGGTCACAGAACCGCCGGCTTGATCGAGGTGGAAGGCGGTCGGATCACAAATTGCAGAATAATTGACGAGCTTGATCTGGAGGGTTAAGTATGATTTTAGCGGTTGATATTGGCAACTCCAACGTCGTTGTCGGCGGCGTTGAGGGTGAGAAGATCGAATTTGAAGCAAGGCTTCGTACAGATTCCACGAAGACTTCCGATGAATACTGCATCGATCTTAAGAACATTTTGGACATCTACCACGTTGACAGAGCGCAGATCGAAGGCGCGATCATCGGATCAGTTGTGCCGCAGGTGCTCAACACCTTCCAGACGGCGATCTTGAAGCTGACCGGCAAAAAATCACTTGTGGTTGGTCCGGGACTGAAGACCGGGCTGAACATCGCAATTGAAAATCCCGCACAAACGGGTGCAGACCTTGTGGTGGGCTGTGTTGCAGCGCTGCGGGAGCATAAGCCGCCCATGATCGTCATTGATATGGGTACGGCGACGACCATGGTGGTTCTGGACAAAAATGGCAGCCTTGTGGGCGGCACCATCAGCCCTGGCGTGAAGATCTCCATGGATGCCCTGACCGGCGGCACGGCTCTGCTGCCCGGTCTGCAGCTGGATCGCCCCAAGAAAGCGATCGGTCGCAATACCATCGACTGTATGCGCAGTGGCATTATGATGGGCGCTGCCTGCATGATCGACGGTCTGATCGAGCGGATGGAAGATGAGCTTGGCTACAAAACGACAGTTGTTGCCACCGGCGGCATCGCACGCTTTGTGCTGCCCATGTGCCACAAAGAGATCATCTATGATAAGGACCTGCTGATCAAGGGACTGTCCCATCTGTATTACGAGAACAAACGCACTTGAAACTGCATAAAAGCTGTGCTATAATGATCAAAATAAAGCAAGGAGGTGGCATATGAACTTCATCGACCGTTTCATGGAAGGCTGGGAAAAGTTCACTAAGAAGATCAGCCCCACGATCAGCAAAGTCAGCCATGGCACAAAGAAAACCACAAGTTCGCTTGTTGCCGCCTGGAAGTATATTTCGAAATTCCGCAAGATATTCCTTGCGGTTCCTGTTGGCACGATGGCGGTCATTCTTGCGCTGCAGAATATGGTCAAGCTGCCGGTGATCGTCGGTCTTGACCTGCAGATAACCGGCGACTTTTCCATCCAGATCGTCCGCGAGGTCGCGGCACTTGGTCCGATGGCGATCACAGCGCTGTGCCTGCTGCTGATGTTCTGCTCCAAGAGAGTGTTGACTCCGTGGCTCGTCAGCGTGTTCTCGCTGCTCCTGCCGCTGTTGATCCTCTTGACCAACACATTCCCCGCATAAATAACGTGCCTGCTGCGATTGCGGCAGGCCGTTCTTTGTCTGAGAACTTGACAGTTGTGCTATAATGAATCTGTAATATTTTGGAGGAGGTGAGCAAGCTGGAAAAGGGAAGTATCAAGTCGATCGCACGCAACCGTGAGGCTTACCATGAATATTTTGTGGAAGAAGAGATGGAAGCGGGCATCGAGCTGTGCGGCACGGAAGTGAAATCCATCCGTCAGGGCAATATTTCGCTGAAGGATGCATGGTGCGGCATTAAGGACGGTCAGCTGCTCATCAACCAGATGCATATCGCGCCCTATGACCACGGCAACATCTTCAACCGTGATTCCAAACGGGTTAGACGGCTGCTGATGCACCGCCGCGAGATCATGCGCCTTTACGGTAAAGTCAAGCAGGACGGTTATGCGCTGATCCCCCTTGAGGTCTACTTTAAGGGTAGCCTTGTGAAGGTCAGGATCGGTCTGTGCAAGGGTAAAAAACTGTATGACAAACGACAATCCGCTGCAGAGAAGGACGCCAAGCGTCAGATCGAGCGGGCTATGAAAGAGAGGTACTGATTATGAATCCTACTTTTAAGATCACCATGGAAAACGGCGGCGTCATCGAGGGCGAGCTGTATCCCGAGATCGCACCCCAGAGCGTTGCAAATTTTGTGGATCTGGCAAATCATAATTACTATGACGGTCTGATCTTCCACCGTGTCATCCCCGGCTTTATGATTCAGGGCGGCTGCCCCGAAGGCACCGGTATGTGCGGTCCCGGCTACTGCATTAAGGGTGAATTCTTCTTCAACGGCATTAAGAACGACCTTCGCCATAAGCGCGGTGTTCTGTCTATGGCTCGTTCCCAGAGTCCGAACAGCGCAGGCAGCCAGTTCTTTATCATGCATCAGGATGCCAAGCATCTGGACGGTCAGTATGCAGCCTTCGGTAAGGTCACTTCCGGCATGGATGTGGTGGATGCCATCGCTGCCACCAAGACCGGCGCGATGGATCGCCCCGTGCAGGAGCAGAAGATCGCTTCCATTACTGTCGAGCTGAACGGTGCAGCACTTGCAGAGCTGAAGAAGCTGCCTGATCCCTACGGAAGATTCTGATATTATTTGGTGGGATGCCAGCCATCCCACCACCCATACGGGGCCGTACTGGTTTCGACGGGGGTAGTGAGGCTGGAATAGCGGGTCGTGGCGCCTGACCACGATAAAACGGGTATCTTTTAAATTTAACTGACAACAATACTGTTGCATTCGCTGCCTAATTAGGCGCGCATCCGCCCCGGAAGGTCCACGAGCCGGGCTCGGGTGTCATCTGAGTGGAGCACGTGCGTGCGCAAAGCTTTGAGCGCACCATGCATTATGAAGCTACTGATTCCGTAAGGGTGTTTGTTCCCGTGCGGTTGAGGGAATGTAAATAACAAACTGCACCCGGAGAAGTTCCTTCCAAGTTGCTTTCGGACAGGGGTTCGATTCCCCTC
>JAZNNV010000019.1:0-9866 GCA_045580465.1 Faecousia sp. | reverse complement strand
AGACCGCCCTCTGGACTGCCGCTACCGATATTCGCTTCAAGCTGCCCATCGCTAACGATTCCGGCGTCGGCGGTGCTGCCTATACCCGGGGCAAGCAGGGCGAGCATCTTGTGGATATCAGCATTTCCGACTGGTTCTGCGAAAACTATTACCGCTACAACAGCTGTGAGGACATGCTGCCGGTAGATCAGCACATGCTCCTTGCAACCATCGCCCCCCGCCCCATGTACATCAAAGATAACATCGAGGACACTTGGATCGATCCCGATGCCGAATTTTTAAGTGCCAAGCTGGCTTCCGTCGCCTACGAGCTTTACGGTCTGCCCGGTCTGATCGCAGACGAAAAGCCGGAGCTGAACAAGCCTTATCATGACGGCATGATTGCTTACCATGTTGCCCCCGGCGGTCATGACATGAACACCGCCGACTGGCATATGTATATGGACTTTGCCGACAAGCATCTGAAATCCCCTGAATTTTTCCATAAATCCTTGAAAATCGGTTAAGAAGGGCATTTGTTATGAGCAACATTTTTACCGGCAAGTGGATCTGCGATCCCCGGTTTGCGCAGCTGCAGCCCCGCAATATGTATCACCGGGAAGCGGACAAGCCTCTGCACGAATTCGACCATCCCAAGGAGCTTCAGAATTTACATATTCTCTTCCGCAAGGAATTCACCCTCCACAAAAAGCCGGGTCGCTACCTGCTGCGTATCGCATCCGATGACTACGGCAAGATCCGCCTGAACGGCGCTTTTGTGGGCCAGGGACCCACCGCTGGCTATCTGGATGCGGCGCACTATAATGTTTTCGACATTACAGACAAGCTCCACGACGGCGCAAACGTGATCGAAAACCACGTCTACTATCAGGGTCTTGTCAACCGCGTCTGGTTCAGCGCCGACCTGCGCATGGGCATGATCGCTGACCTGATCGCGCCGGATGGCAGCGTTATCCTCTGCACCGACGAAAGCTGGGAGTATGCCCCCATTCTCAACTATGTGGACGACCGCACTGTCGGTTACGAGACCCAGTATCTGGAAAATTACGACAGCCGCATCGAAATGCCCGTCTTCTCCCCTGTGGGCATCCGCAAGTATGACGATATTGTCTTCTATCCCGAACCCACTCCTGCGCTGGAGGTCTATACTGCCCTGCCCGAAATCATCGAGCCTATCGAAAAGGGCTTTTTCTACGATTTCGGTACAGAGATCGTGGGAACGCTGAAGCTCCGTGCCACCGGCGAAGCCGGCGCGCGCATCCGCATCCTCTGCGGCGAAGAGCTGGAGGATACTCCTGTCAAGGTGCGCCACAATATGCGCTGCTACTGCGACTACGACGAGATCTGGACGCTTAAGGGCGGCAGCGAGGAGCTGGAACAATACGACTACAAGGCATTCCGCTATGTCGCGATCCTTGTGGACTCCGGCGACGCCAAGATCGGCGGCATTTCCGTCACCGCCCGTCACGCACCTTTCAACGATGCCGCATGTACCCTCAAAGCCGACGACAAAATCCTGCAGTCAGTCTTTGAACTCTGTAAAAACGGTGTCAAGTGGGGTACGCAGGAGGTCTATGTGGACTGTCCGCAGCGGGAAAAGGGTCAATATGCCGGCGATATGACCGTCACCTCCGGCTCCCAGCTGTGGCTGACCGGCGACGTGTATATGCTGGAAAAGGGCATCCGTGCGCAGGCGCACTCTGCTAGGATCGATGACGGTCTGATGGCGGTGATGTCCGGCGCGCTGATGCAGGAAATTGCGGACTATAGCCTGCAGTTCCCCCTGCTGCTGCAGCGGCACTATGCCTACACCGGCAACCGCGCCTTCCTTGAGGAAATGCTCCCCATCAACGACGGCATGCTTGCCCATTTCGAACGGTTCGCCCGGGAGGATGGCTTGCTGGACGGCGTGGACGACAAGTGGAATCTGGTGGACTGGCCCGACAATCTGCGGGACGGCTATGACTTTCCCATGACCAAGCCCATCGGACCCGGCACACACAACGTACTCAATGCCTTCTACATCGGCGCGGTCAAGGGTACGGAAGAGCTGAAGGACATGCTGGGTATCCCCTACGAAAAGAAGAGCCACAAGCTGATCGAAGCCTTCAATAAGGCATTTTTCCGCGCGGATCTGGGCGTGTATGTGGATCGGGAAGGCAGCGATCACGCATCGCTTCACAGCAATATGCTGGCACCCTTCTACGGCTTTGCACCGGCAGGCTTTGAAGCGTCCATCGGTGATTTCCTTGTGAAAAAGGTGGAAAACGGCATCATCTGCGGTGTGTACATGTCCTACTTCCTGCTGCGCGGTCTGTGCAAGCTGGGTCGGTACGAGGATGTGTACAATATCATCACCTCTCAGGCCGAGAACTCTTGGTACAACATGGTCCGCGAGGGCGGCACTACCTGCTTTGAGGCATGGGGCAAGGACCAAAAGAGCAACGCCAGTCTTTGCCATCCGTGGGCAAGCGCCCCCATTGTCGTGCTGATTGAGGACCTTCTGGGCGTTTCCCTCGACGGCAGTGTCGGTCAGCATCATATTCCCGCCTCTGCCGGACGGGTGCAGATGACCATCCCCACCCGCAAGGGCTTTATCAAGGTCGATACTGCGAAATAACGTTTGAACCCCCGACAGGTAACCTGTCGGGGGTTCATCTGTACGGCGGGAGCAGGCGCCCGCCCTACAATATTAGGTTCGTTTTGAGAAAAGCTTTTGGAGTCTTTCGTTGTTCTTTTTGATGTCGCCGAGGTAGAAGGAGATGCAGAAGCCCACGATGATCAGCGTGGCTGCCACGACTCCCTGCCCTACCGTGTTGATGGCACAATTTTCGTTGAGCATGCCCGGAATGATCGACAGAAACAGGCCGAAGATCACTGAAAATGTAGCGGTATATGCCTTCTTGATCAGCAGATTCATCAGTGCCGAAAGTGCCAGCGCGCCCACTGCAACGCCGACCGCGGCAGGGATCAGCACCTGCAGGTCGAAATTCGCCAGCGAGCTGACCCAAAGCTCGTAAAGCCCCAACGTCGAAAGGATCGCCGCGCTGTCCACACCCGGAATGATCGACGAGCCTGCAACCGCCACGCCCAAAACCATGGATTGCCACAGATTCGGATCAGTGATCACAGGGAACAGGTTCTTGTTAAAGAGAAACAGTGCTGTCCCCGCAGCTGCCGCGGCAACGATCACGAAATAGTAGCGGCGGCGGAAGCCGTTCTTTCTTACCTCGCGGTAGAAAAGCGGCACTGTTCCGATCACCAGACCCAAAAAGGCAAAGCGGGTGTAGAATTCAAACTGCTCTAGTAAAAAGTCCACCAGCTTGCTGAATGCCAGCACGCCCACCACCATGCCCGCGATTACCGGGAGCAAAAGCAGCATATTTTTTTTGAAATTTTTAAAAAGTGTACCGATCGCATGGATCATCTTTTCGTAAAGACCCAGAATGACCAGCAAAACGCTGCCGCTCAGACCGGGCGCGACACCGCCGACACCGGCGACGATACCCTTTAGAAAAGTCAACAATAAGTTCATAACGGATTACCGTCTTTTCTGTTAAAATTCAGCCGATCAGCTGTTCTTCATGACCACCATATCCACGCAGTCACCAACATGCTCGCAGGCATCCGCGCAGTTTTCAAGGCGGTTGTAGATCTCGCGCCAGGAGATGATGTCCAGCGCATTGTCGCAGCGGTCAGCCAGCAGCATGGTAGCATCGATGTAGAGCTTATCGCAGACTTCTTCCCGGTGGCTCAGCTCTACGATCAGCTCATGGAGCTTCTGGGGCTTCTTGAAGTTGACAAATTCCACCAGCATATCCTTCATCAGGGTACAGCACTCCGTGATGCGGTGCGCAAAGTCGATGGCTTCGGGAACAACAGTCTGGATGCGGTACATATAGAATGCCTGCAAAACCTCCTCGATGCTGTCGGTGACATCATCGATGTTCTGGCTGATCAGCGCCAGATCCTCACGGTCAACGGGGGTGACGAAGGCTCTTGCCAGTGCGGCGGACATCTCATGCTTCTTGGTATCGCCGGCATTCTCATGCTCATGCATGGTCACCATCATGAGGCGAAGATCCTCATACTTATAGTTGTTCAGGCAATGCACCAGATATTCAGCTGCCTTGCAGGCATAGTCTGCGGAAGCAACGAGGTTTTCAAAATACAAACGATCAGCTTTAGCCATAATAGTTTTCCTTTCTGTTACAACGGTTTGTCTACAGGAACAGCCACATAAACAGCTTGGTCATTAAAAATCCGATCAGACCGCAGCCCGGGAAGGTCAGCACCCAAGTCAGGCACATTTCCTTCACAACGCCAAGGTTGATCGCCTTGACGCTCTTGACCGCACCGACGCCCATGATGGCGGTGGTCTTCGCATGGGTCGTGGAGACCGGCAAACTCAAAAGGGAACAAAGCAGCAGCGCGGTGGATGCGGAGAGGTCAGCAGAGAAGCCCTGATATTTTTCCAGCTTCACCATATCCATACCCACGGACTTGATGATCTTCTTGCCGCCGATGGCAGTACCAACCGCCATAATAACCGCGCAGAGGATCATGATCCATGTCGCAGGCTGCAGACCGGCGGGAATAGACTGACCCTGAGACATGAAAAGGCAAAGAATGATGATGCCCATGAACTTCTGACCGTCCTGCGCGCCGTGCATAAAGGCGGAGTAGGCTGCGCCGGCGATCTGGGCATATTTGAAGACCGGCTCGGTTTTGCGCCGCTCTACATTGTAAAACACCTTTGTAACCAGCTTGCAGACACCCCAGCCGAGGCCGAAGCCCAGCGTCACGGAAATGACGATGCCGTAAAGCACCTTGATCCACTCCGCGCCGTTGACAGCACCGAAGCTGCCGTGCAGGGCGATGGCACTGCCGGTCAGACCGGCGATCAGCGCATGGCTTTCGCTGGTGGGGATGCCGAAGAAGAAGGCAACGGTTGCCCACGTTACGATGGCAAACATCGCAGCGCTCAGCGCAACGGTCGCCGCTTTGGAATCGGTGCCGAAGTCGACCATTTTCGTAATGGTTTCCGCGACCTTGGGGCTGAGCAGCGTCATCACGTACACGCCCAGGAAGTTGAACACCGCAGCCATAATAATAGCGGCGCGGGCAGACATACAGCGGGTGACCACGCAGGTGGCAATGGCATTGGGCGCATCCGTCCAGCCGTTGACCAGAATGACGCCCAGCGTCAGCGCAACGGCAAGAAACAAGAGCGGATTACTGGTCATCTGTCCCCAGAAATACGGCAAGGATAGATCCATTCTTTCAACCTCCATTGGTAAGCTTCGCACCGTCAGATCCTTCCGACGGTACGCAATATCGTGTACGCATCAGCGCCGTGAACACCATACATTGTTATCTTAACATGAAATATTTCTCTTGTCCACAAATTTCTTACAAGTTTGCAAGGAATATCCATTTGCGGTACTCATGTTTTTTCATCCCTTCGGGCATACTTTTGACAAACAAATTTTACAATGATTTCAAAACTTTGTTATTTACAAATGGTTATTTTTTTCATATAGTTATAATGTTGACCGGATGCTTTCTGTTTATGACAGCAAAGCCATTTCGTTCGGCAAAAAACTTCTTGCCCGACATTTCACATCCGAAAGGAAGGAATCATTTCATGAAGCATTATCTCGAATCGGTAGATACCGTATTTCAGGAAGTGCAATCCTCGCCGTCCGGCCTGAGCGCTGCGGAAGCCGCCGCCCGACTGGAACGTAACGGCAAAAACAAGCTGGCAGAAGCAAAGAAGGACTCCATGCTGACGCGCTTTTTCAACCAGATGAAGGATCCGATGATCATCATTCTGCTGGTTGCCGCCGTCATCTCCGCCGTCACGGAGATCATCGAGGCAGGGCATTTTGTCACGCCCACGGACTCCATCATCATTTTGGCGGTGGTTCTGATCAACGCCATTCTGGGCGTCATTCAGGAGAGCAAGGCGGAAAAAGCGGTGGAGGCACTGCAGAAAATGTCCGCCGCCACCACAAAGACATTGCGTGACGGCAAGATCGTCAATGTCAAGAGTGAAGATCTGGTGGTTGGCGACGTGATCATCCTCGATGCCGGCGACGCGATCCCCGCTGACTGCCGCATTTTTGAATGCGCCAGCATGAAGATCGAGGAAGCGGCGCTGACTGGCGAATCCGTTCCCGTCAACAAGCTGGTTAATGCGCTGATGCTGAGTAAGGATCAGAACGACGATATTTCCCTCGGTGACCGCAAAAACATGGCATACATGGGCTCTACGCTGGTCTACGGACGTGGCAAGGCCGTGGTCGTTGCCACCGGCATGGACACCGAAATGGGCAAGATTGCCAGTGCCATCTCCCTTGCGGAGGAGGGCAAAACGCCCCTCGAGCTCAAGCTGGAGCAGCTTTCGCATATCCTGACCAAGCTGGTCATCGGTGTCTGCGTTGTGATCTTCGCTTACAATATCATCACCCAGTATTTCATGGGCGGTGAGGGTGTGCGATTCTTCGACATTGCCCTGCACTCGTTCATCACCGCCATTGCGCTGGCGGTTGCGGCGATCCCCGAAGGACTGGTGGCGGTTATGACCATCGTGCTGTCCATCGGTGTGACCAATATGTCCAAGAAAAACGCGATCATCCGCAAAATGACCGCCGTCGAGACCCTCGGCTGTACCCAGATCATTTGCTCCGACAAAACCGGCACGCTGACCCAGAACGTCATGACCGTCGTGGATCACTACGCCCCGGACGAGACCCTTTTGGCAACCGCTATGGCACTTTGCACCAACGCAGAGGTGGACGAGGACGGCAAAGGCTCCGGCGAGCCGGATGAAGTGGCGCTGATCAACTATGCCGCCACCCTCGGTCTTTCCAAGGATGCGCTGGCTGCCGCTACTCCCCGCGTAGGCGAAGTTCCCTTCGACTCCGGCAGAAAGATGATGTCTACCGTCCATGCCGCAGGCGGCAAGTTCGTCCAGTACACCAAGGGTGCGCCGGACGAGATCCTGAAAAAGTGCTGCAGCGCATATGTTGACGGCAAGGTCGTTCCTCTGACCCGGGAGCTTCTTGACAAGGCATCTGAGGAAAACACCCGCATGGGCAACAAGGCACTGCGTGTCTTTGCCGTTGCCTACAAGGAATATGACGAAGAGCCGGCTGTTTATGAGTCTGCCCCGCTGGAAAAGGACATGATCTTCATCGGTCTGACCGGCATGATCGATCCCGTCCGTCCCGAGGTCAAGGATGCCATCATCGAATGCCGCAACGCAGGCATCAAGCCCATCATGATCACCGGCGACCATATCAACACCGCCAAGGCGATCGCCCGGGAGCTGGGCATTCTGACGGACGACAGCCAGGCAATGATGGGCAGCGACATCGGCGATTACTCTGACGAGGAGTTCGCCGCCATCGTGGAAAACATCTCTGTCTATGCCCGTGTGCAGCCGGAACACAAGACCCGCATCGTCAACACCTGGCGCGCCAAGGGCTACGTTACCGCCATGACCGGCGACGGTGTTAATGATGCGCCGTCCATCAAGTCCGCCGACATCGGCGTGGGCATGGGCATCACCGGCACGGACGTTACCAAGAACGTTGCGGACATGGTTCTGGCGGACGATAACTTTGCAACCATCGTCGCTGCCGTGGGCGAAGGTCGCCGCATCTACGACAACATCCGCAAAGCCATCCAGTTCCTGCTTGGCTCCAACCTCTCGGAGGTTCTGTCCATCTTCTACGCAACAATCATGGGCTTTACCATTTTGGAAGCGCCCCATCTGCTGTTTATCAATCTGGTCACCGACTCCATCCCCGCACTGGCGCTGGGTCTTGAAAAGCCCGAACCCAACATCATGCACCGCAAGCCCCGTGGCAAAAACGACGGCATCTTTGCCGGCGGTCTGGGTGTAGACGTTGCTTATCAGGGTCTGCTGGTCACGATTTTGACGGTCATCGCCTTTTATATCGGCGAATATCTGGAGACGGGACATCTGCTGCTGTCGAACATCCCCAACAGCGCTGACGGCATGACCATGGCGTATTTCACCATGGCAATGTGTGAGATCTTCCACTCCTTCAATATGCGCTCTCAGCGCCACTCCGCGGTTGGTATGGTCTTCAAGGGTCACCACAACAAGACGCTGTACGCTGCCATGATCGGCTCCTTCCTGCTGACCACCGCAGTGGTGGAGATCGACTTCCTGTCCAATCTGTTTGGCTTTACCCACCTGAACGCAACGGAGTACCTGATCTCCCTTGGTCTTGCATTCCTGATCATTCCGCTGGTGGAGATCGTCAAGTTCTTCCAGAGCAAATTCGGCAAACCCCACGACTAATACAAAAACCCGACAGATCATCCGATCTGTCCGGTTTTATCCTGCGGCGGGAGCAAGCACCCGCCCTACAATCATTCACATTCCTTGACGATGCGCTTCATGTCGTCCCACTTGGACTCCATGTCCGCCACCAGCTTGAACTGGGTTCTGCAGCGGTCCAGATTCTGTCCTTCGTAATGGGTGCTGAAGTAGACATCACCGTTTAAGTAATCAGTCAGGAAGCGGACGCCGCACTCCAGCGTCATCAGCTTCGCGCCCATGGGGAGCATATCCCGCTCGTTCTGCGTCAGACCGGGGCAGGCAGAGAGGAAGCCTCTGGTGTAGGTCTCGTAGAGGTTCAGGTCCATCCACACCTTGGAAAGATCCTTCTCATCCTCGGCGGCAGTTGCCGCGCCGAAGCGGATAGAATCGCCGAAATCGTAAAGGCTCAGTCCGGGCATGACGGTGTCAAGATCCACCACGCACAGCGGCTTGCGGGGAACCGCATCCAGCATGACGTTATTGAGCTTGGTATCATTGTGGGTAACACGCAGGGGAAGCTCGCCTGCTGCCAGCATGTTCACAAGGGTCGCAGCCTCTTCTTCTCTTGCAAGGGCAAACTCCACCTCAGCGCACACCTGCGCGGCACGGCCGCACACATCCGCTGCCAGCGCTTCCCGGAACAGACGGTAGCGGTCAGCGGTGTTGTGGAAGTTGGGAATGACCTCACAAAGCGTGTGGGCAGGAAAATCCTTCAGCTGCTGCTGGAAGTTGCCGAAAGCAACAGCGCTCTGATAGAAATCCTCAGAAGTTTCCGGCAGCTGCAGGCAGATGGAATCCTCCACGAAATCATACACGCGCCAGAAATTGCCGTCCTCATGCTGCAGGTAATCCTTGCCTGCCTTGGTCTTAATCAGCGTCATGACGCCTCTGGGATCGGTGACGATCTCACGCAGGTACTCGGTCACGGCGGCAATGTTGCCCATCAGCCCTTCCACGTTCTTGAACACGTACTGGTTGATGCGCTGCAGGATGTAGCGCTTGCCGGACTCTGTCACCACCAGATAGGTCTCGTTGATGTGGCCGCCGCCATAGCGCTCTGCAGACACAAGGGCTGCATCAAGAGCAAACTGATCCAAAATCTTAACGATTTTTTCGTTCATATAACTACTCCTCGATTGTATGTTCTGCCGCCCACGGGCGGGAATAGGCTCAGCTAATCTTAGCACCCGATGTGGTCAAAAGCAACCTCTCTTCCCGTTTTCGTCGAAAGAGATACATTTGCCATCCAATCCGGCACATCAAGGCAGGAAGAAGGTCTGCCGGACCACAGACCTCCACGCAATGGTTGATTATACCAAAAAATTGCACATTTGGCAAGCATCAATAATTGTTTTTGCGGGAAACACGGCAAAAATTCGATACTTTTTACGTTTCTGCAGGATAATTTTTAATTTTTTTCATTTTCCCTCTTTACAAACGACACTTTTTCTGCTATAATCCCTACTGTTCTGGCCCGGTGGTGCAGTCGGTTAGCACGCCAGCCTGT
>JAZNNV010000018.1:0-2097 GCA_045580465.1 Faecousia sp. | reverse complement strand
CCGCAGTCAGGAGCAGCTGCGTGCCATCCGGGGTGACCGTGACCGTCAGCAGGAGTACCGGGCGGCGGTGGGTCAGCAGTATCATTTTCTGGCGGAATTTCTGCAGGATCTATCCGATCGGATCGCTGACCGAACGATGCCGCCGAAGCCGTGGTTTCAGCCGGAGATCGTCGCCTGCTCCGCAAGCAAAAACCGATCCAACGGAGATCGCTGTCTGTGGTTTGCCGGAGTCGGCTGCCGCTATTATGTGCTGCTGTGCGACGGCATGGGAACCGGCGAGGAAGCGGCGCGGGATGCCCAGCGGGTAGGCACGATGCTGCGGCGGATGCTGTCCGCCGGCTATCCCGCACCCTATGCCCTGCGCAGTATCAACAGCATCTGCGCCTTGCAGGGTCATGCCGGCGCGGTGACGCTGGATCTTGCGGAGCTGCAGCTGGATTCCGGCAGAGCAACCCTCTACAAGTGGGGTGCCGCGCCGTCGTACGTGATTTCCAGAGGAGAACCCATCAGGGTTGGGACAGCCACACCGCCGCCGGGTCTGTCTGTCGCGGACGGACGGGAAACGGTGGAGCGGCTGTCCCTGCGTCGGGGAGAGACGCTTGTGCTGCTCAGCGACGGAGCGGGAGGAGAGGATTCCCTGCACCGCAGTTGGTTGGATGAAAACGCACCCGCCGGGGCATTGGCGGCGCGGATTCTGGAGGAATGTCCGATGGGGAGTTCGGACGATGCCACCGTGGCGGTGATCCGTCTCCATGCAGCGTTGCCCACATCATAACATAAGAAAACCGCGAAATTTGTCGAAACACAAGATATTGCGAAAAAATTGTAGAAAAATCACAAGATTTAGGGAAAATTGGAACAAAAAAAGCCTTCCCTTGGGGGAAGGTGGACCGCCGACAGGCGGGACGGATGAGGGAATAAGCCTGCAGCATTGCCAAAATCGCAAGATTGCCGCCCGCATTCCTCATCAGTCAAAAATCAAAGATTTTTGCCAGCTTCTCCCCGGGAGAAGCCTTAAAGCCTTCCCTTGGGGGGGAGGCTTTAGGTACAGATATCATACATTCGCAAAAACCGCACCCATTTGGGTGCGGCTTTGTTATCTTTTCTTGGTCAGCGGGATGGATTTCTCCTGAAGCAGCAGAAGATCCGAAATGATGCTGTTGGACAGCAAAAATCCCTCAGGCGTCAGATGCCAGCGCCCGCCCTCGCCACGCAGGGCGTGTCCGCGCATGCGGCATTGCTCCAATGCCTGCTCCAGCGGCGCAAAGGGCAGCAGGAATTTTGCTTCGTACTCCTCGGCGCTGATGCCGCGCAGGGTACGCAGATGCATCATCAGGTATTCTCCTGCCCGTTCCCGGGGGGCGATGTGCTGGATGTCGCACAGCACCTGACCGCCGTTGTGAATACCCTCCACGTAGGCGCGCAGATCCCGCACGATGGCAAAGCGCTTGCCCGCAAAATCGGAGCTGGCATCCGGGCCGAAGCCCAGATATTCGCCGCCGGTCCAGTATTTCATATTGTGGCGGGATTCCCGACCACGCTTGCAGAAATTGGAGATCTCATACTGGCGGTAGCCCTTACTGCGCAGGATCTCCGCCGTCGCAAGGTACATATCCGCCTGCATATCGTCGCTGGGCAACACCACCTGATACTGCCGCTCGTAGAGGGGCGTACCCTCCTCGATTTTCAGACCGTAGCAGCTGATATGCTCCGGCTCCAGCTTCAAAACGTTCTGCAGCGTCCGCTGCCAGGACTCCAAGTCCTGCCCCGGCAGACCGTAGATCAGGTCGAGGGACAGATTTTTGAAGCCGGCTCTGCGGATCATGCGCACTGCCTCCACCGCCTGCTGATAGTCATGAGGACGACCGATGGCTTTCAAAATGCCGTCGTCATCGCATTGGACACCGAGGCTGACCCGGTTGAAGCCCTCGCCCTTCAGGCGGCGCAGGAGCTTTTTGGTGACGGAGTCCGGGTTTGCTTCGAAGGTGATCTCCGCGTCGGCAGCCACCGCAAAGCTGCGGCGGATGGTGGAGAGGATGACTGCCATGCCCTCCGCACCGAAATAACTGGGTGTACCGCCGCCGAAATAGACGGTGT
>JAZNNV010000017.1:0-4259 GCA_045580465.1 Faecousia sp. | reverse complement strand
TGTGGCTTGACAGGCTTGTTTCGAGGGATGATCTTTCATTCGTGGTAAATACCGCCTCAAGGTATTCACCATGGGCTTCGGGTACCGTGGGAATGGGGTATATTACCGGCGCAGGAGGGCACAGAATCGGTATCTGCGGCGATGTGATTATAAAAGACGGAGTTATGAGCGGGGTCCGGCAGGTCCACTCTCTGTGCATCCGTGTGGCTCGTGATTTTTCAGGAATAGCGGATCGCGCGTCAAAACTGAAAGGCTCCATTCTGCTGATTGGACCACCTGGCTCCGGAAAGACGACATTTCTGAGAGATCTGTCCCGTATGATTGCACATAACGAAACAGTTGGTGTAGCGGACGAGCGAGGGGAGATATTTCCGGAGGGGATCAGAAGAGGCCGCAGAATGGACGTGCTGACTGGGTGCAGCAAGGCTCACGGTATTCAGGTTCTTATTCGCACAATGGGACCAAGCTGCATCGCGGTGGACGAGATCACATCGGAACAGGACTGCAGTGCATTGATTCGGGCGGGATGGTGCGGTGTCCGTATCATCGCAACTGCCCATGCTGCATCCGCTGCGGATTTATTGAGACGGCCGGTATACCGTCCGCTTGTGAATTGCGGACTTTTTGATCATGTGATTGTGATGGGACTGGACAAGTCCTGGAAAGAAGAGAAGGTGGCTGTATGATCTGGAAGGTAGCGGGTGCAGTTTTGATTGTTTCCGGCTGCACTTGTTTTGGGTTATCCATTACAGCCGCATTTGTTCGTGAGGAACAGATGCTTCGGCATTTGATCGGAGCGCTTGACAATATGCAATGCGAGCTACAGTACCGGATGACCCCTCTGCCGGACTTATGCCGTCAGGCCGGTATGGAAAACAGAGACAAAATTGGGGCATTCTTCATCCATCTGGCAGATGAATTGGAAAGTCAATTGTCTGCGGATGTACAAAGCAGTGTTCGTACAGCATTGAATAAAACACCGATGCTGCCTGAGCACACAGCCAAAGCGCTTGAAATTATGGGAGCATCTCTCGGAAGATTTGATGCTGACGGACAGCTCCTTGGTCTGGAGACCGCACGAAGCTACTGCCGGTCGCAGCTTGAGAGTATGTCTCATAACCGCGAGGCAAGACTTCGAAGCTATCAGACCCTTGGAATCTGCGCCGGGGCAGCACTGGCGATTCTGTTTGTGTAACTATGGAAATTGATCTTATATTCAAAATTGCCGCCATTGGTATTATCGTGTCCATATTGAATCAGGTTCTGGCGCGGTCCGGTCGTGACGAGCAGGCAACCATGACCACCCTTGCAGGGCTCGTCGTTGTGTTGATGATGCTTGCCCAAAAGATCGCCGATCTGTTTGATTTGGTCAAAACACTATTTGAGTTTTGATGGAACTGTTTGCGAAAATCTGCGGCGGCGTGCTTCTTGCCGTCGTGATGATACTATCTCTTGGAAACTGCAGCAAGGATCTGTCCATGGTCCTGGGTATCGCTGTTTGCTGTATGGTATTCATGGGTGCGCTGGAGTACCTGCGTCCCGTGATTGCTTTTATCGAGCAACTGGAGGAGCTGGGGGGACTTGATCATTCTTTCGTCCGTGTGCTGCTGAAAGTAACAGGAATCGGTCTTATTTGCGAGATTGCTGCACTCGTCTGTAATGACAGCGGCTGCGGGTCGCTGGGGAAATCACTGAAACTGGTAGGTGCTGCTGCGATTCTTTGGCTGTCGCTGCCGCTATATTCCATGCTGTTTGAATTACTTAAAGAAGTTCTGGGTGGTTTATGAGAAGAATACCCATGATCATTATTATCCTGTTTCTATTATCAGTACCGGTTCAGGCTATGGATTTGATGGCCCCGGGTGCACCACCTTCAGCTGAGGAATTTATGCCATCGGAACCTGATAATCTGATGGAAGGCATCCGGCAGGTGCTGAAGGAGGCAGTGGAACACCTTCGGCCCGATCTTCTGGAGGCATCACGTGTTTGTGTTGGGATCATCGGCGCAGTGATGATCACATCTGTGATGCGCTCGATCCCTGTAAATTTGGACAGAACTGTTGATCTTGCTGGATGTGTCAGCATTTCGGCTATGTTTCTGTCCGCAGCTGGGGCACTGATAGATTTGGGTGCGGAAACAGTGATTCAGGTCAGTGAGTATGGAAAGCTCCTGTTACCTGTGATGACAGCAGCTCTTGCTGCTCAGGGAGGAATCACAAGTTCAGCCGCACTGTATTCCGTCACCGCAATGTTTGATGCACTGTTGGCGGGACTGATCAGTAAGATTTTGCTGCCCTTTTTGTATCTTTATCTGGCTCTTTCGGTGGCACGCAGTGCGATTGGCGATGACATGCTGAAGCAGATGCGCGACTGTATCAAATGGGTGATGACCTGGCTGCTGAAAACGATATTGTACGTTTTTACTGGTTTTATCAGCATCACGGGGGTCATCAGCGGCCCTACGGATGCAGCGGCGCTGAAGGCTGCAAAGCTGACCATATCAGGGGTCGTCCCAATCGTTGGCGGGATACTTTCCGATGCATCGGAGGCAGTCCTCGTCAGTGCCGGCACAGTGAAAAATGCGATTGGTCTATACGGCCTGTTTGCGATACTTGCCATCTGGATCGGGCCATTCATACGGATCGGTGCGCATTATCTGATGCTTCGGTTTACAGGGGCAGTCTGCGGAATCTTCGGCAGCAAGCGGATCACAGATCTGATCCAGGACTTTGCGAGTGCCATGGGTTTTCTGCTGGCCATGACCGGTTCTGTGTGCCTGATGCTTTTGATCAGTACCGTTTGCTTCATGAGGGGAGTGATGTGATCTGGAAGCAATAGGGAAGTATATATGGACTGTCTGTGGAGCTGCAATGATCGTCGGAATCCTGCTGGGACTGCTGGATTCGAAAAGCGCTACCGGTACTCTGATCCGAATGGTTTGCGGTTTGTTTTTGACGATCGCCGCAATCAAGCCCGTCTGTGGTTTTCATTTTGAAGACATTTCCATTTTTATGCAGAGTTTTGATACAGCTGCGCAGGCAGCATCCGCCGAAGGTCAGCAAATGGCAAACAGGACACGGGCGGAGTTCATAAAGGCAGAAGCAGAAGCATATATCTTGGACAAAGCCAGCTCGTACGGCCTGCAGCTGGAGGTGCAGGTAACATTGGCAGAAGACAATCCGCAATTGCCGCAGTTTGTTCGGCTGACTGGGGATGCTTCCCCCTATGCCAGATCTCAACTGCAGATATCAATTGCCAATGAGCTTGGAATACCGAAGGAGCGTCAGATATGGATTGGCTGAAGAATAATCCAAAGATATTTGAACGGTTTGAGAAATACAAGTTTGTAATTCTGGTGATCGTTATTGGAATCATCCTGATGCTGGTGCCGGTAAAAGGATCGCAGGAACCCGAGCATGAACCGATGCCAACGGAATCGGATGTTCAATTGGAAGAAGAATTGGCCAAAATTCTGACTCAGATCAAGGGTGTGGGTAAGGTGCAGGTGATGATCACGGAACAGACCGGTTCTGAAACGGTGTATCAGGTGGACGAGGACCGATCGGATAATGACGGCCATGGCAGCATCAAAAGAGAAACCGTGATCCTGTCCGGGGGCGGTAATCAGTCCGGTCTCGTACAGACAGTCACTCCGCCCACCTATCTCGGTGCGATCATTGTCTGTCAGGGTGCATCCAGTCCGGTAGTGAAGTTGGCGGTTGCGAATGCTGTTTCCTCTGTAACCGGAATCAGTTTGGATCGGATCTCAGTTTTGGAAATGAAATGAATGGGAGGCTATTTTATGAAAATCTGGAAAAAGAATCTGATTGCTGCTGCGGTGCTGGTGACTGTATGCGCAGGAATCTACATGAATTGGCTCTATACGGAGCAGCAAACAGCCAAGGACCTGACAGAGTCCATCGATGTGGAGAAGGTCATGTCCGATGAACTGCAGCAGCTGGAGGATGTTCCGGTCCTGTCGGCAGAGAACGCCGCCAATACTTCTTCTGATTATTTTGCGGCAGTACGCCTGTCCCGGCAGCAGGCACGGGACAGCGCCGTCAACCTGCTTCAGGAGGCCAAGTCGGAGGCCAAGCGGGCTTAGGAAGACAATTTCATCACACAACTCCTTGGCTCACAGAACGACATGGCTACGATCCGACTTGGCAGAGAACGCCGCCAATACTTCTTCTGATTATTTTGCGGCAGTACGCCTGTCCCGGCAGCAGGCACGGGACAGCGCCGTCAACCTGCTTCAG
>JAZNNV010000016.1:0-5016 GCA_045580465.1 Faecousia sp. | reverse complement strand
ATTCGTGAGAGGCTTTTCTTTATCTTAACAAATCATCCTCTGCCTATGACATGCCCCCGGCATGTCATTTCACGGCAGGACAATACGTTGGCCTGCCCGGAAAAAGTAACGCAAACACAAGACCTCACTGCTTCGGCAGTGAGGTCTTCTTTTTTATTCTATATAGAACCGTTATTTACTTTGTGGACGGATGGATTCGCGTTTTACCCCGCCTTCTATTGATTCTTTGGATTATTTGTGGTATGATCCTGTTAATTAAATTCATTTTGATGGAGGTGTAATATGGCAAATTTAATTGTAATCTGCGGACCTCAAGCTGTCGGAAAGATGACTGTCGCAGAAACTGTAAGAGATAAACTTAAATACAATCTCATGATGAATCATGACAGTATTGAAGTGTCCGATAAAATTTTTGGCTTTGCAACCCCTGCACAAAAAGAGTTTAATGCGATCTTTAGAGAAAAAGCGTTTGAAATAGCGGTAAAGCACAATGTCGACTTGTTATTTACGTGCGTATGTGCGTTTGAGGTGCAGAAAGAACGTGAAGCGTTAACAAAACTTGCAGATATGTTTGAGTCTAATGGTGGAACGTTCTATTTTGTCGAATTAAGCGCCGACCTTGAGACCAGACTTATGCGAAATAAAACACCACACCGAATGGAGAGAAAAGCTTCCAAAAAAGATGGTGAATGGAGTCAGGCAAATCTATTGCGGGATGCCGAGCACCATAGACTCAATTCCGCACCAGATGAAGTTTGGTTTGAAAATCATCTTAAAATCGATAACACAAATCTTGAGCCGGACGAGGTTGCCGATATTATCATTAGCACTTTTAAGCTGTCTGCCAACGATATAGAAGAACGTGAATATCGTTATGGAGTATAAATAGCTTCGTGCAGTAAACTGTAGTTTATCGAACTGTTCGACATGACCCAAAATAACGCCCCATGTGCGGTCTGCGCATGGGGCGAATATTTCGTTATTTTGCGGTGAGATAAGTGGCTCTGCCGGCCTCGTATAGATTATTTCCTTCGCTGTCGATCACGACGATCACAGGGAAGTCCACGACTTCAAGTCGACGGATCGCTTCGGCACCCAAATCTTCATATGCAACGATCTCTGATTTCTTAATGCAGCTGCTCAGCAGAGCGCCGCAGCCGCCGATCGCACCGAAATATACGGCGCCGTATTCCTTCATGGCGTCGATCACTTCAGGTCCGCGCTTTCCCTTGCCGATCATGCCGGTTTGACCTTGCTGAATCAGGAGGGGACTGTATGCATCCATCCGATAGGATGTGGTCGGACCTGCCGAGCCAATGGGTTCACCCGGTCTTGCGGGAGTAGGACCGACGAAATAGATAACGGCATCTTTCAGGTCCAATGGCAGCTCTTTTCCTTCTTTGAGAAGGTCGCATAGGCGTTTGTGTGCGGCATCTCTGGCGGTATAGATCACGCCGCTGATCAGGCAGCTGTCACCTGCTTTCAGGGAACGTGCTGCTTCACGAGTGAGAGGCATTGTCAGTTTGATTTCCGCCATATTAGATCACCTCCGTTTTGTGACGAGTGACGTGGCAGTTGATATTCACCGCCACGGGAAGACCTGCAATGTGGGTGGGGCAGGCTTCGATATTGACGGCGAGGGCAGTAGTTTTACCGCCGAAACCTTGCGGACCGATGCCGAGAGCATTGATCTTCCCCAGTAGTTCTTCTTCCAAATTCTGATAGAAGGGGTTGGGGTTCGGTGTATCCACATCTCGCAGCAGCGCTTTTTTTGCCATGTAAGCAGCCTTGTCAAATGTACCGCCGATGCCGACACCTACCACGATCGGCGGACAGGGATTTGGACCTGCTTCTTCCACAACGCGGACAACAAAATCCTTGACGCCTTCCACTCCGTCCGAAGGACGTAGCATCTTGATCTGGCTCATATTTTCGCTTCCGAAGCCCTTTGGGGCAACGGTGATCTCGATCTGATCGCCGGGGACGAGCTCCACATAGATCATTGCAGGGGTGTTGTCGCCGGTATTGACACGATCAAGGGGGTCGCGGACAACGCTCTTTCTGAGGTAGCCTTGTGCGTAACCCTGTCGGACGCCCTCATGAATGGCTTCGTTGATATCACCGTCTACATGGACATCCTGACCCAGCTTCAAAAAGACACAAGCCATGCCGGTGTCCTGACAGATGGGCATTTGTCGCTCCTCAGCTAAGTGGTAGTTTTCGATGATCTTCTCCAAGATCTGCTGTGCCTGCGGCCAAGGCTCGTTTTCACGAGCCTCTGTGATGCAATTACGCAGATCTGCACCCAAATAGCAATTCGCTTCGATGCAAAGTCTGCGAACCGTATCGGTAATCTGTTTTGCACTGATTTGACGCATATGTTCCTCCCAATATCAAAGGTTGACGGCATTTTGTATTTTTCTGTTCAGATAATGCTCGATGTTGGATACGACGCAGTCCAGCAGGCGTTGTCTGCTCTCCAGCGGCGCCCACGCAATGTGGGGCGTGATGATACAATTCGGTGCTGTGAGCAGGGGAGAGTCTGCAGGGATCGGTTCTTGTCCGGCAACATCCACTGCAACGCCGCGGAGCTTGCCGCTTATAAGCGCAGCTGCGACTGCCTGCTCGTCGAGCAGCGGACCGCGGGCGGTGTTGATCAGAATCGCACCGTCTTTCATTTTGCAGATAGAATCTGCATTGATGATCTGTGCTGTTTCAGGCTGCAGGGGACAGTGAAGGCTGATAATGTCGGATTTTGCAAGCAGCTCATCGAGACTGACATAGCTTTCGCCCTCGTATTGCGTGCGGTTATAAGCAAGCACATTCATGCCGAACGCTTCTGCCAGCTTTGCCACAGCGCGTCCGATCCGTCCATAGCCGATGATGCCGATGGTCTTGCCTGCAAGCTCCATCTGCGGCGTTTTCCAGTAGCAAAAATCGGGGTTGCTTGTCCATTCGCCGTTGTGAACGCTGTTGCTGTGCAATCCCACATGGTGACACAGCTCCAGCAAAAGCGCAAAAGTGAACTGGGCAACCGCCTGCGTGCCGTAGTCAGGCACGTTGCAAACGGGGATACCACGTTTTGCTGCTGCGGCGCAATCTACGACATTGTAGCCGGTTGCCTGAACGCAAATGAGCTTCACGGATGGGCAGGCAGCAAGCACGGAATCGGTGATGGGCGTTTTGTTCAGAAGAACGATCTCGGCAGAGCCGATGCGCTCAATGGTTTCAGCTTCTGTTGCGGTGCGGTCATAATACCGAACTGCACCAAAGCGGTCGAGGCAGCCCCAGTCGAGATCTCCGGGATTTAGGGCATAGCCGTCGAGGATTACAATATCCATTGGAAAACTCCTTTTATGGTTGCAATTTTTCTGATAATTTCGTATAGTAGTAGCAGTAAACAACGGGGAGGCAATATGGAAATTCTCTATTGTGATGACGATATCGTCGTGTGCGTAAAGCCGCAGCGGGTCCTTTCGACAGACGAGCCGGGCGGTGTGCCAGAGCTTGTGCGCGCAGAATTGGGTGATCCCAAGGCGGATGTGCGGACAGTTCATCGGCTGGACCGGGTGGTTGGTGGCTTGATGGTGCTTGCCCGGTCGGCAGTAGCTGCGTCGGAGCTTTCCCGGCAAATCAGAGAGAACACCTTTGAAAAGGAATACATGGCAGTCGTTCACGGCACTCCGGAATATGATGTAGGGAAGCTGTATGATCTTCTCGTTCGTGACAAGGCACGTAAGATGACCATGGTTGCCCCATGTGAGGGCAAGGGCATCCAGCCGGCGGTACTGAATTATCAAGTGCTGGCAAAGAAGAAGGGGATGAGTCTTGTCCGTATTCGTTTGGAAACGGGGCGAACGCATCAAATTCGTGTCCAGTTTGCAAGCCGCGGTATGCCTTTGGTCGGTGAACGGAAATACAGCACACGGGAAGACGATTGTGAGATCGCGCTCTGGTCCTGCCGCTTGGCATTTGACCATCCGAAAACGGGGAAACGGGTGGAATTTACGCTTGTTCCGCCCGCGGCTTATCCGTGGGATTGTTTTTGAAGAATAGCTTCCAATGCTGCGGAAAATGCGCGATCCTGATCGGCGGTGCGCTTTTTAGGACCTTTCGTGCGTCCGCCGGATGCGCGGAATTTGCGGGCTTCGTGACGCTGCAGGAGCAGAGCGTCGATGTTCCACGCAGTGTATTCCCAGCCGTCCTGATGCAGCACCCGCGCGCCGCGGGCAAGACACATGGAGGCGAGTCCATAGTCCTGTGTAATGACGAGATCCCCGGAAGTGACTCGGTTTGCTAAGGCAAAATCCACGCTGTCGCTGCCTTTGTCGAAGGTCAGGGTCGTAGCACCGTCGTGCTCAATTCTGTGCGCAGTGTCGCAGAGTAAAACGCAGCTGATTTGATAACTGCGGCACAGCTCTACCGCGATCCTGACAACGGGGCAGGCATCTGCATCGATCAAAACGTGCATCTAATCACCTCGCAGCTATTATAGCACAAAAAGATCCACTTGAAAAGGAGAAAACACATGGCAAGTGAACGTTACTTTCAAAATCGGGATTGTGCCTATTTCCCGTGCCATCAGGGGGCAGATTCGGAAAATTTCAATTGTCTGTTCTGCTATTGTCCGCTGTATGCGCTGGGTGATCAATGCGGCGGCGCGTTTACTTATACGGAAAACGGGATTAAGGATTGTTCCCGCTGCTTGATTCCCCATCGCGGAGAAAATTATGATCGGATCATGGAGAAGATGGCGCAGGTTCTGCAGCTTGCAAAAAAAGATGTGCCGACGCAGGAATAAACTTGATTTTTCCATGAGTTACTGATATAATAGTCAAGCCGTCAATGGAGATGTACCCAAGTGGCTGAAGGGTGCGGATTCGAAATCCGCTAGGCGCCGCAAGGCGTGCGGGGGTTCAAATCCCTCCATCTCCGCCAAAAAAGACTCACTCCCTTGCGGGGTGTGTCTTTTTGGCTCCGAGGACGGATATGAACGGTGAAAATGCCAGGCTCCGG
>JAZNNV010000015.1:0-8789 GCA_045580465.1 Faecousia sp. | reverse complement strand
GTAGCCATGTCGTTCTGTGTGCCAAGGAGTTGTGTGATGAAATTGTCTTCCTAAGACCGCTTGGCCTCCGACTTCCCGTGGTCTTCACCGGCTCCCAGCTGCCCCTTGCGGACATGCTCTCCGACGGACCGAGCAATCTTCGCGCCGCCTTTGCCATGGCGGCATCGGGAAAACCGGGCGTTTTTCTGGCATTTGACCGCAAAATCATGCTGGGCTGCCGCGCCGTGAAGGTGCGCGCCTCCGGCTTCTCTGCCTTCCAAAGCGTCAACGCCCGCTATGCCGGCATCGTCACCAATCAGGGTCTAACCCTTGATGAACGGGTCCTCCCCTGCCCCAAAGCGCCTGCAAAGCTGAAGACCGAGCTGTGCGAGCAGGTATTTTTGCTCAAGCTGACCCCCGGTCTTGATCCGGCGATCTTCAAGGCGCTCACCGCCATGGGCTACAAGGGCATCGTGGTGGAAGCCTTCGGTCTGGGCGGCATGAACGTGCTGCACCGGGGTCTTGAAGGCGTTGCCTACGCCATCGAGCATGGCATCAGCGTGGTCATCACCACCCAATGCCTTTACGACAGCAGCGACCTGCGGGTCTATCAGGTTGGCAAAAAACTGCTGGAGCTGGGTGTCATCCAAGGTCGCGACATGACCACGGAAGCCGCCATGACAAAGCTTATGTGGCTGCTGGGTCAGGGTCTGACCCCCGATGAGATCCGCGCCCAATTTACTCAAAACCTTGCAGGAGAAATCTCCGAATAATCACGAAACAAGGAGGAATTTTATGGACACCATTTACGTCACCGGTCACCGCAACCCGGACACCGACTCGATCGTCGCTGCGATGGCGTACGCTGCCCTTCGCAACGCTCTGGGTGACCGTGAATATGAAGCCGCCTGCCTCGGTCAGGTTTCTGATGAAACGCAGATCGTGCTGGATCGCTTCGGCTTTCAGCCTCCGAAGCGCATTACCAGCATGCATACGCAGGTCAAGGACTTGGACTTTGACCGCCCGCCGGTGTTCTCCACCGCAGTTACCATGGGTCGCGCGTGGAAAATGCTGGGTCAGCTGACGAATATCAACGCCATCCCCGTCGCCAACGAGGACGGCACGCTCTACGGCATGCTTTCCCGTACCGATGTCGCTGACTACAACATGAGCCTTGTTTCCACCGGTCGGCTGGATGCCGTGCCGCTTTTCAACCTGCTTTCCGTTCTGGAGGGCAAGGTCATCAACGACGCCGGTGAGCAGACCGATGAGATCTCCGGCGAAGTGATCATCGCCCTGCCCCAGAGCCGGGATAATTTGGTCTTCAACAAGAGAGAAACTGTCGTTCTGTGCGGACACCAGCCGGATATGATCCGCCGCGCGTTGGAAATGAACGTCAACTGCCTTGTGCTGTGTCAGGCAGAGCTTTCTGAAGAGCTGCGCGCCCTTCCCACCAAGACCTGCGTTATTTCCACGCCCTTTGACGCCTACCACGCGGTGCAGCTGATCTTCCAGTCCACCCCCATCGGACGCATCTGTAACACCGATGATTTGGTCTGCTTCCATCTGGAGGATCGGGTGGATGATGTGCGGGAAAAAATGCTCAAGCACCGCCATCCCAGCTATCCCATTTTGGACGAAGACGAGCAGGTCGTGGGCGTTCTGACCCGGTATCACCTGCTGCGTCCCCGCCGCAAGAGAGTGGTTCTGGTGGATCACAATGAGGCATCCCAGTCCGTTCCGGGCTTGGAGGAAGCTGAGATCCTTGAGATCATCGACCACCACCGCCTTGCGGACATTCAGACCGCCAACCCCATCTACGTGCGCAACGAGCCGGTGGGCTCTACCAACACCATCATCGCCGGTATGTTCCAGGACCGGGGTCTGATGCCGTCGGACAAAATGGCGGGCATGATGGCTGCCGCGATCCTTTCCGACACCGTCATGTTCAAATCCCCCACCTGCACCGACCGGGATATCCGCACCGCCGAGCGCATGGCGCGCATCGCCAATATTTCTCTGGACGAGCTGGGCAGGGAGATCTTCTCTGCTTCTTTGGACTCGAAGACTGTCGAGGATCTCCTGATGTCCGACTACAAGGAGTTCCACATCGCCGGTCACGACCTTGCGGTGGCGCAGATCACCTGCGTTGACAGCCCCAAAATGCTGGAGCGCAAAGAGGAATTTCTCGCTCAGATGCGCAAGGTCATGGAGCAAAAGGGCTTTTCCATGATGCTCCTGATGCTCACCGACGTGCTGCTGGAAGGCACGCAGATCATCTATCTGGGTGATGACGAGATCATTCAGCAGGCCTTTAATATCACTCCCAAGGAGAACGCACTGTTCCTGCCCGGTATCATGAGCCGCAAGAAGCAGGTCATTCCCATGCTGTCGGCTCTGTGGGGTTAATGAAAACGAGGTAATACGATGTCTTTTGACGCACTTCTCGGCAACGACCGCCTGAAAGAAAACTTAAAAACGGCCCTTGCCCGGAAGCGCATTTCCCATTTTTACCTGATCTCCGGGCCGGAGGGCTCAGGCAAGCACACCCTTGCCCGCCTGCTCAGCGCTGCCATTCTGTGTCAGGGCGCTGATGCCCCCTGCGGCACGTGTCGTGCCTGCCGCAAGGTGATGGAGGACAGCCACCCCGACGTGATCACCGTGGACGACCCGGAGCATAAAAATGTTGCCGTCAAGATCGTCCGCGCCGCCCGGGATGATGTGTACATCCGCCCCAACGAAAGCGAACACAAAATCTATATTTTCCCCCAGGAGCTGGGTATCGAGGGTCAGAACGCGCTGCTGAAAATTTTGGAAGAGCCGCCGGCTTACGGCGTTTTCCTGCTGCTGACGGACAACCCGGAGCGACTGCTTCCCACCATCCGCTCCCGCTGCACCGAACTGGCGCTGAAGAGTCTGCCCACGCAGCTGCTGAAGAAGGAGCTGGCGAAGGAATTTCCCGCAGTGCCGGAGGATACATTGCTGGCTGCCATCTCCCGCAGCGGCGGTTATCTTGGTCAGGCGCGTGCGCTTTTACAGCAAGGCGATGCCCTGCCCGCCCAGACAGAACAATTCCTGCAAAGCTTCGCCTCCCGCAATGCGCTGCAGCTGGCGCAAACCCTAACACCCATGGAAAAATGGAAGCGGGATCAGCTGATCCCCATGCTGGAGAGCTGGATCGCCCTTTTGGAGGAAGCCCTCACCTGCCGCAGCGGCATGAAGGCGCTGCATCCCCTGACGGGTCAGCTTGCCGCCCAGCGCAGCGCGCAGGAGCTTCTGCAGGCAATCCTGTGCCTGCAAAAAGCAGTCACTTATGCCCAAGGCAACGTCTCCCCTGCAGCCGTCTGCGGCTGGCTGCTGTGGAATTTACGTTAAAATTTTACGGAATCATCCGTTTAGAATAAGGAGAAACCAATGGAAGAAAACATTCAGACTGCCGTTGAGGTGGTGGACATTCAGTTCCGCCCCGGGCAGAAGATCTATTATTTTTCACCGAACGGCATCCGCTGCCAGACCGGCGACCACGTGATCATCGACACCGCAAGAGGTCCTGAATACGGCATCTGCGCCGGGGGCAATCACAAAATTCCCGCCAAGGACGTGGTCACGCCCCTGCGCAACGTCCTGCGCAAGGCGACCGCACAGGACGAAAAGGTGATCGAAGAAAACCGCGCCACGGAAAAGCGTGCCTATGAGGTCTGTCAGGAAAAGATCGCCGAGCAGAAGCTGGATATGCAGCTGGTCAGCGCCGAGTGCGCCTTTGATGGCAGCAAGATCCTCTTTTTCTTCACCGCCGACGAGCGCGTGGACTTCCGGGAGCTGGTCAAGAACCTCGCATCCATCTTCCACACCCGCATCGAGCTGCGCCAGATCGGCGTGCGCGACAAGGCGAAAATGGTGGGCGGTCTGGGCATCTGCGGCAGACCCTTCTGCTGCGCCAGCTTCCTTGACGATTTCCAGCCGGTGTCCATCAAGATGGCAAAGACCCAGAATCTGAGCCTGAACCCTGTGAAGATCTCCGGCACCTGCGGACGCCTGATGTGCTGCCTGAAATACGAGCAGGATGCCTATGAGGATCTGCTCAAGAGCGCACCGAAGATGGATTCCTTCGTCGACACCCCGGAAGGTCGCGGTACGATCATCGAAGTGGATCTGCTGCGCCAGCGGGTCAAGGTGCGCATGGAGCTGCAGCCGGACGACATCCACGTTTTTGCAAACGATGAGATCGCCGTGCTGCGCAGCGGCAAGGGCAAGAAGACCGATCCTCCCATCCCCGCCGACCTTGCTCCCATTTCCGGCGTGAAAAAGGCAGAAGCCCCCAAGGAAAAGCCCGCTGCTCCCTCTTTCTTTGAGCCGGTCAAGTTCCGTTTTGAGGTGGAGCAGTCTGCGCAGGAGCCGGAAAACGAGCCTGAAATTGTCGAAAATGCCGTCGAAGAAGCAACCGCGGAAGCACCCCGCTCCCGCCGCAACCGCCGCAACCGCAACCGCAAGGCGCGTCAGGAAGCCGCCAAAGAGACTGCCGCTCCCGTCGAAGTACCCACTCCCGAGCATGCCGATGCCCCTGCAGAAGTGGAAAAGAAGCGCTCCTCCCGTCGCCGTCACCACCACAACCGCCATCGCAAGCCCAAGCAGGACATTACCGGCGGTAACGAATAAAAGCTTAAGGAGTGCTGCATTTGCAGCACGCCTTTTCTCATTCTTCCGAATGCTCCATTTTCTTGTTGTCCGCGATCAGATGCTTGGGGCAGACCGTTGCGCACAAGCCGCAGGAGTTGCACTTGTCATAGTCGATGTAGGCAAGATTCTGCTCCACATGGATCGCGCCACGCTCGCAGATCTTCTCGCACAAGCCGCAGCCGATGCAGCCGGAGCTGCAGCCACGAATGGTCACCGCGCCCTTCGCCTTGGAGGCGCAGGCGATCACCACTCTGCGGTTGTATTCCACGGGAACGATCAGGTTTCTGGGACATTGGGCAGCGCATTGCATACAGCCGACACACTTTTCCTCGTCCACCTTGGCAACGCCGTTTACCATGTGGATGGCATCGTACTTGCACGCGGAAATGCAGCTGCCGAAGCCGAGGCAGCCGAATTTGCAGATCAGCGGTCCGCGACCGGCGACTTTTGCCGCCGCATGGCAGCCCTGAATACCCTCGTATTCGCCCTTCATCTTCGCGCCGGTAATCTTGCCGTTTTCATCTACGCCCCTATAGCCGGAACAGCGCACCAGCGCCACCTTATGGGCGACCTTTTCCGCCTTGACACCCATGATCTGTGCCATATTCCGGGCACATTCGTCACCGCCGGAGGCGCACAGACCGATGGCAGCCTTCCCCTCCAGTACCGCTTGGGCATAACCGCCGCAGCCGGGATAGCCGCAGCCGCCGCAGTTTGCACCGGGCAGGCACGCATTCAATTTTTCCAGTCTGGGATCCGTCTCCACATGGAAGACCTTCGCCGCGCCTGCCAGCACCAGACCAAACACCACACCCAGTCCGCCGAGGACGGCGATTGCGATCAAAATATCCATTTTTCGCCCTCCTCAGAAGATCTTCATCCCGGAAAAGCCCATAAACGCCAGCGCAAGCAGACCTGCCGCGATCAGCGCGATGGGAAATCCACGGAAGCTTTCGGGAACATCTGTCTCCTCCATCCGTTCCCGGATCGAGGCAAACAGCACAATGGAGATGGTAAAGCCCAGACCGCCGGCAGCGCCGTTGAGGACGCTGAGGAAGAAATTGTAGCCCTCCTGCACATTCACCAGCGCAACGCCCAGCACGGCGCAGTTGGTGGTGATCAGCGGCAGGTAGACACCCAGCGCCTGATACAGTGCCGGCACTTTCTTCTTCAGGAACATCTCCACCACCTGCACGATGGCAGCGATCACCAGAATGAACGCCACCGTCTGCATATAGGCAAGACCCAGCGGTACAAGGATCAGCTGATCCACCGCCCAGCAGGCTGCGGTTGCGATCGCCATAACAAAGGTGACCGCCATGCCCATGCCCAGCGCGGTATCGGTCTTTTTCGACACGCCCATAAAGGGGCAGATGCCGTAAAATTTCACAAGAATAAAGTTTTCCGTCAGGATGGCGGACAGCAGGATACCGAAAACACTTTGCCAGTTCACTTCTTATCCGCCTCCTTTTTCTTCATTCGCTTCATCAGCCATTGGGACGCAGCGATGACACAGCCCAGCGTCAGAAAACCGCCCACCGGCATGATCATCAGCATGGCAGGCGTACCCTCCGGCAGGATGCGGATGCCCTCGCCGCCGTTCAGGATGCCGCCGCCAAAGGTGCCGGCGCCCAAAAATTCACGGATGATACACACCACAACCAGCGCCACCGTGTAGCCGATGCCCTGAAACAGTCCGTCCAGCGCGGATACACCTACGCCGTTTTTTGACGCAAATGCCTCCGCACGTCCCAGCACGATGCAGTTGACCACGATCAGCGGGATAAACACGCCAAGACTTTCCGACAGTGCCGGCAAAAATGCCTGCAGCAGCAGATCCACGATGGTCACGAAGCCTGCAATGATCAGCACATAGGACGCAATACGCACCTGCGGCGGGATCACCTTGCGAAGTAGGCTGATCATCACGTTGGAGCAGATGAGGATCACCGTCACGCTGATGCCCATGCCCAGACCGTTAAACAGCGATGTACTGATGGCAAGGGTGGAACACATACCCAAAAGCTGCACCAGAACGGGGTTTTTGGTCAGAAGACCCTCTTTGAACATATTCCTGATCTTCATGACTGATCCTCCATACTCAGATGTTCCGCGCAGACAAGTGCCGCGTTGACACCCTCCGCAACGGCACGGGAGGTGATGGTCGCGCCGGTGATGGTATCGGCTTCGCCGCCGTCCTTCGACACGGAAACGGGATAGAATAGACCCACAAAGCTGTCCCGGAAGGACTCGCCCTTGGAATTACCCGCGGCAGCCACCGCGCCCAGACCAGGGGTCTCCGTGTGGCTGATGATGCTGATGCCCAGCACCTGCCCGTTTTTACTGATGCCCACCATCATGCTGATGCCGCCGCCAAAGCCGGCAGGCTGCACCTCAATGGCATAGCCGCCGTCCGCGGCATACACCGCCTTTACATGAGGATGCGCATCGGCATCAAAGCGCACCTGCTCCACCTGCGCATCGGGCAGGACCTGGCTGATCGCCTGCTGCACCTTTGCTTCCTTGGCAGAAGCGATCCGCTCCGCGGTGACGCTGTTGATGCCCGCAAGGGCTGCTGCCACCACGACAGTGATCAGAAACAGCGGCAGCACCAGACGCAGAACAAATTTGAACACGTTCATTTCTTCTGCGCCCCCTTTCGTGCAGCGCCGAACTGCTTCGGCATGCCGATTTTATCCAGCAGCACCACGCAGGCGTTCATCACAAGGATCGCATAGCTGACGCCCTCGTTGTAGCCGCCAAAATAGCGGATCACAAAGGTGATGACACCGCAGCCGATGCCGAAGATCACCTGCCCCAGCTTGGACACGGGGCTTGTAACGTAATCCGTCGCCATATACAATGCGCCCAGCATCAGCCCGCCGGCGCAAAGCTGCGCGCCCGCCCACAGAAGCGGGTCATTTCCCCGGGGGAACAGCAGCGCAAGCACCGCCACCGTACCCAGATACGCAAGAGGAATGCGCACCGTCAGCACCCGGCGGATGAGTAAGTACAAAAATCCGATCAGCAGCAACAGCACCGAGGTCTCACCGATGCAGCCACCCACGTTACCGAAAAACAGATCGGAAAGGGACGCATCCGGCATCATACCCTGATGCATGGACGCCAGCGGGGTCGCCCCCGTCACGATGTCCGCACCGCCAACAAGCGGAGCTGCATTTTCGTAGCCCGGCTTGACCCACGTGGTCATCTCCACCGGCCAGCTGAACAGAAAAGCTCTCGCCGCCAGTGCCGGATTGACAAAGTTCTTGCCGATGCCGCCGAAAAGCTGCTTGACCACCACGATGGCAAAAAAGTCACCGACAACCACCATCCACAGCGGCATGGTCACAGGGCAGACAAAGGCGATCAGCACGCCCGTCACCAACGCGGACAGATCGTAGACCATGGTCTCCTTTTTCATGAGCTTTTGGTAGCCCCACTCGAAAAGAACGCTTGCCGCCATGGACACAAGGGTCACCAGCAGCGCCCGCAGTCCAAAGAAATACACACTGCCCAGCAGCGCAGGGGTCAGGGCGATCAGCACGTCACGCATGATGGTGCGGGTGGTCACCGGCGCATGGGCATGGGGAGAGCTGGAAATGGTCAGCTCGTAGAAATATTTCATCTGTGCCATTTTGCTTCCCCTTTCTTACGGTTTTTGCGCCGCATCACGCAGCTTCTGCTTGCCGGCGCGGAAGGACTGCACCAGCGGAATGGTGGCGGGACACACATAAGCGCAGCAGCCGCACTCCATACAGTCGATCAGATTCAGCTTCTTCAGCTCCTGCAGATCACTCTTTCGCTCGGCGCGGTAAAGATGCAGGGGCATCAGCCGCATGGGGCAGGCATCGATGCACTTGCCGCAGCGGATGCAGTGGAAATCCCGTGCCGCGACACGGTTTTTGAAGCTGAGGATCGTGACCGCGTTGGTACCCTTCGTCACGGGTACACTCAAATCGAACTGGGCAATGCCCATCATAGGTCCGCCGGAGAGGACCTTATAGGGATTCTCTCTGTGACCGACCGCTTCCAGCAGATCATTGAAGCTGGTACCCACAGGAACGATCAGATTTTTCGGACGCATGACCACATCGCCGGAAACCGTCACAATGCGCTTGACAAGGGGCATC
>JAZNNV010000014.1:0-5084 GCA_045580465.1 Faecousia sp. | reverse complement strand
GGCGGCGCAGACAGTTGTGCCGGCTTCGGCTGCGATGTCGATGCCGTTATGCACCCGCCAGTCCCGGGTGGTCTCATTGTAGCTCAGGCAGTCCATGGCGTAGTCATAGATGGTCTCGCCCGCCACGGGCTTGCCGATGGGCATAGGCTTTTTGGCAGGATCTTTGTTGTCTTCAGGGTGGTTTTGCGTTCCGTTTCCACCGGGAAGCGTCCCGTCCACCTGCATGTCACCGCCGGGGGTGAGGGTGGGCTGTGGGTCGTTCAGTTGGGGATTGTTTGGGGTCGTTGCGGTTTTGTAATACAGATAGCCGGAAATCCCGATTGCAGCAGCGCACAGGATCAGGGCTATGTAGTAGCCCTTTCTGCCGAAGCTGCGCATGAATTTAAATTTCTTGCTCATATAAGCACCTCCGAAACTCAGTATTACCCAAAATGCGGAAGTTAAACCATTTTTTGAAAACTTTTTCGCCGAATATAAAATCTATTGACTTTGTGGAAATTTGCGATATAGTTATAATTGTCAAAGTTTGACGAAATACGTATAGAAACGGGGGAGGATAATGTCCAAGAATCTCATCAGGCTCCAGGATCTTACCATGGAGTTCGACGGGGAGCGTATACTCGACGGCATCAATCTCGATATCAAAGACCATGAATTTTTACCCTTACTCGGTCCTTCCGGCTGCGGCAAAACCACCACGCTGCGAATCGTGGGCGGTTTTCTGACACCGACGACCGGTGAAGTGATGTTTGATGGAAAATGTATCAACGATGTTCCGCCTTACGAGCGCCAGATCAATACTGTGTTTCAGCGCTATGCCCTGTTTCCGCATTTGAATGTGTTTGACAATATCGCATTCGGTCTGCGCGTGGCAAAAATGCCCAAGGACGAAATTACCAAGCGTGTCAATGACATGCTGGAGATCGTCAGTTTGAAGGGCTATGGTCACCGGAATATCGGTTCGCTCTCCGGCGGACAGCAGCAGCGCGTCGCCATCGCCCGCGCCCTTGTGAATGAACCTAAGGTTCTGCTGCTGGACGAGCCGCTGGGCGCTCTTGACCTGCGGCTTCGCAAGGATATGCAGAACGAGCTGAAGCGGATCCAGCAGGCGACCGGCATCACCTTCATCTACGTCACCCACGATCAGGAAGAGGCGCTTTCCATGTCCGATACTGTTGTCGTCATGGACAAGGGTCGCATCCAGCAGATCGGAAGACCTGAAGATATTTATAACGAGCCGACCAATGCCTTTGTGGCAGATTTCATCGGCGAGAGTAACATTTTGGACGGCGTGATGCTCGAAGACTACAAGGTGCGCTTCTTTGGTCGTACCTTCAAGTGTCTCGACGCAGGCTTTGAACCCAACGAGCCGGTGGATGTGGTCATCCGTCCTGAGGACATTGACTTCGTTCCTCCCCAGGAGGGTCATCTTGTGGGTACGGTCACCTCCGTTACCTTCAAGGGTCTGAATTATGACATCATCGTGGACTTCAAGGGCTTCAAGTGGCTGATCCAGACCACGGATCACCAGCCTGAAGGCGCCACGGTGGGCATCCGTCTGAATCCCGAAGATATTCACATCATGCACAAGAGTGAATATTCCGGCTTGTTTGGCGACTATAGCTCCTACTCTGCCGAGTACGATGAGCTGACGGAGGATGCCGCCGATGAAGAGGAATAAGTCTGTTCTTTTGAGCGTGCCGTACATCCTTTGGATGATCGCCTTTACGCTCATCCCCTTGGGCGTGGTGTGCTACTATGCGCTCACTGATCCCAATACGGGCGAATTTACATGGAGCAACATTGCCGGGCTGGGCACATTTCTGCCCGTTTTCGGCGAGTCCATCGGCTATTCCCTCGTCTCGGCACTGCTGTGCCTGGTGCTGGGCTATCCCGTTGCATACTTTATCGCTCACCGCAAGCCCTTGACCCAGAAGCTGCTTTACATGCTGGTGATGCTGCCGATGTGCATGAGCTTTCTGCTTCGCACGCTGGCATGGGTGGCGCTGCTGCAGGATACGGGTATCATCAACGATTTTCTGGAGATGCTCGGTCTTGCGAGACTCCCTCTGATCCGCCATCCCGTGGCGGTGGTTCTGGGCATGGTATATAACTACCTGCCCTATATGATCCTGCCCCTTTATGCCATCATCGTCAAGATCGACAATCGTCTGATTGAGGCGGCGGAGGATCTGGGCTGTACCCCTGCGCAGACCTTCATCAAGGTGGTGCTGCCCCTGTCGATGCCCGGCATCGTCTCCGGCATTACGATGGTATTTGTCCCTGCGGTGTCTACCTTCTACATTTCCCAGAAGCTGGGCGACACGGGAACGTTCCTGATCGGTGACGTGATCGAGCGCCTCTTTAAGCAGGGCGACAACGCCAACCTTGGTGCTGCGCTGAGCCTGCTGCTGATGATTCTGGTGTTCGTATGCACCGGCATCATGAACAAGCTCACCGACTCTGACGGAGAGGAGATGGTGGTCGTATGAAAAAAGCAAACCGCGTCATCACCATTTTGATCTTCGTGTTTCTGTATGCACCGATGCTGGTGCTGATCATCGGCTCGTTCAACGAGGGTAAGAGCCTCGCCCGTTTTGATGGCTTTACCTTTGAGCAATACGCGGAGCTTTTCCGGGATCAGGACCTTCTGAAGCTGCTGGGCAACTCCATTCTGATCTCCGTGATCTCCAGCTTTGTGGCAACCGTGTTCGGCACGGTGGCAGCAGTGGGTATCTGCAACCTGAAGCCCAAAATGCGCCGTCTTGTGATGCGGCTGACAGACATCCCCATGACCAATCCCGACATCGTGACGGGCATTTCCCTGTCGCTGCTGTTTGTGTTCGTGGGAACGAAAATGCTGGGTCAGCGGGACAGCCTGACCTTCTGGACACTGTTGATCGCCCACGTGACGTTCAACCTGCCCTATGTCATCCTGAATGTCATGCCCAAGCTGAACCAGATGGATCATTCCCTGACGGACGCTGCCATGGACCTTGGCTGCACACCGCTGCAGTCCTTCTTCAAGGTGACGCTCCATGAGATCCTGCCCGGCGTGGTCGCCGGCGCGATCATGGCGTTTACCATGAGTCTTGACGATTTCGTCATCAGCTATTTCGTCTCCGGCATGGACTTCGTGACGCTGCCGGTGGAGATCTACAGCTACACGAAAAAGCCCATCCCGCCCAAGATCTATGCCATGTTCACGCTGCTGTTCCTGCTGATCCTTGTGCTGATGATCACGATGAACCTGCTCCAGCTGCGCTCGGACAAGAAGAAAGTGCAGGTGGGCAAATGAGAAAGCTGTTTGTTATCTTCCTTGTGTGCCTGCTGCTGTGCGGCTGCACGGTGCAGCCTGACGATCAGCCCCATCAGAACGGGAAGATCCCCCTGAACGTCTACAACTGGGGTCAGTATATCGCTGACGGCTCTGATGACTCGCTGGATGTCATCGCCGCCTTTGAGGAAAAGTATCCCAACATCCACGTCAACTACTCCACCTTCGACTCCAACGAGATCATGTACACCAAGCTCGCCTCCGGCGGCATCACGGTGGATGTGATCTTCCCGTCGGACTATATGGTCGCCCGTATGCGCAAGGAGGGAATGCTGCAGGAGCTGAACTTCGACAACATTCCCAACTACAAGTATGTCGATGAGACCTTCAAAAATCTGCCCTGCGACCCGGAGAACAAGTATTCTGTTCCCTATACATGGGGTACGGTGGGCATTATCTACAATACAAAGTACGTGGATGAAGAAGACCTTGTAGGCTGGGAGCTTCTGTGGAATGAAAAGTACGCGGATAAGATCCTGATGTTCGACAATTCCCGCGATGCCTTCGGCATTGCCCAGTACCTGCTGGGCTACAGCGTCAACACGACGGACGAAAAGGAGCTGGAGCATTGCGCCCAGCTGCTGGCGGAGCAAAAGCCGCTGGTGCAGCAGTATGTCATGGATCAGATCTACGACCTGATGGAAAATGAGGAGGCGTGGATCGCCCCTTACTATGCAGGTGACTACCTGACCATGGCGGATGTGAATGAGGATCTTGGCTTCTACCTGCCGGAAAATCAGGGCTTCAACCTCTTTACAGACTCTATGTGCATTCCGTTCTGCGCCAAGGAGAAGGAAGCAGCGGAGCTGTTCATCAACTTTCTTTGCGAGCCGGAGATCGCCGGTGCCAACATGGACTGGATCTGCTACGGCACGCCCATTTCTGCTGCCAAGGAATTTATGGATCCCGAGATGGTGGAAGATCCCGTGTCCTATCCTGCACAGGAGATTCTGGAGCATGGTACGTCCTATGACTATCTGCCGCCGTCCTTCTCACGATTTGTTGAGAATCTGTTCCTGAAGGTCAGAATCAGCTAAATGAAAACAGCCACCCATCGGGTGGCTGTTTTTAACTGTAGGGGCGGACCGGAACCGACTGGTCACGGAAAACACAATTACATATTCTCTTTTGCGGTTTTACAGGATGCGATGAGCAATCTGCGAATATTTCCGCACAATTTTGAGACGTGCTGATATGCTGCTTCATCAATTCTATTGGTTTCGCACATCAGCTTAAGCCAATAACTTGTTTCGTTGGCTTCTTTTAGTGCAATTTCCAACTTGGCGATAAAATCTTTTTTGCTCTGTGCATACTGTGCTTCGTGGATGTTTGCTCCGATGGAAGTACCTGCTCTTGCGAGTTGATCTAACATATAGGAACTTTTGGGCGCTGTCACACCGTCAACGAGTTTGACAACAGAAACAGCGAATTCAAAGGATAAATCGAGCAACTTGTTTTCAGACATAAAAGCACCTTCCCTTTGTGAAAATGTATCATAATTAGACGCGTTTTCAATGATATATCTCTGAACGCGATATGATATAAGGCTAATGCCTCATGATATACTTGCTACGCAAGTATGATATAATATCCGTCCCTTTTATACGCGGAGCGTATATCATCTGCGGAGCATATATCATAGCGAAAGCTATATCATTCGTGACCGCAGGGAACGGATATCATTAAAAAGCCAGATTTGTCTAATAGACAAATCAGGCTTTTTATGGCGACCCGGAACGGACTCGAA
>JAZNNV010000013.1:0-8600 GCA_045580465.1 Faecousia sp. | reverse complement strand
CCCCGTCAGGATATTACGGTGGTCATGGTGCTTGGTATTGACCAGTACGGCAAGGTGCAGCCCAGTGGTTCCTACAACAACCACGGCGCTGCGGATATGGTCATGCTGCTGATCTTTGATGATACAGCCGATCAGTATGATATTCTTTACCTGAACCGTGACACGATGCTTTCCATTCCGGTGCTCGGCATCGGAGGCAAGCCTGCCGGTACGTATTTTGGTCAGCTGGCGCTGGCGCACACCTACGGCAGCGGCATGGAGGACAGCTGTGAAAATGTCCGCAAGGCGGTTTCAGGTCTGCTGCATGACATCCGCATCGATTACTATGTTTCCATGAATATGGATGCGGTTTCGATCCTGACGGATGCTGTCGGCGGTGTTGAGGTGGATGTCACAGAGGATTTTTCCTCGATCGATCCCACCATCACCATGGGCAAGATCAAGCTCAACGGAACGCAGGCGATCAATTATGTCCGCACCAGAAAAGATGTGGGCGATCAGCTGAACCTTTCCCGTATCGAACGTCAGAAGGAATTTGTCGACAGCTTCATGCAGTCGTTCGCAAAGGGGAAAGAGAACAGCACTTATTTCTTCTCTTCGACCTATGAGTCGGTTGCTGATTATCTGGTGACAGATTGCTCGGCTGCGACGGTCAACGGACTGTACAACCGCTACAGCGACTATAAGCTCGATGAGATCTATGTTCCCGAGGGCGAAAACGTCATGGGTGAGAAGTATTTTGAGTTCTATGTGGATAAAGAGCAGCTGGAGGATTTGACGCTGCAGCTGTTTTACGCACCGAAGAAATGAGATAACAGGGGACACGCTCCGTCCCCTGTTTTTTACCACTTACGAGAGGAGGAGTGCTATGAATACCACACAGCGGGGCATCCTTGCGTTGCTGAAAAGCGCGGTCACCCAGCAGCCACAACCGCTGCCGGATGGCTTTTCAATAGAAGAAGCTGCTGTGCTGAGCAAACCTCATCACATCGCAACGGCGGTTTATGAGGGCGCGTTGCTGTGCGGCATGGATCCGATGCTGCCGGTGATGCAAAGCCTCTTCCTGAAAACCTGCAAGGCAGTACAGATCTCCACCATGCAGATGCTTGAGGTGGAGCGGCTGTGCCGTGCCTTTCACGAAAACGGCATCGATTATATGCCGCTGAAGGGCTGTATCCTGAAGCAGCTCTACCCCAGACCGGAGCTTCGTATGATGGGCGATGCAGATATCCTGATCCGTATGGAGCAGTATGACAAGATCCGTCCGTTGATGCAGTCGCTGCGCTTCGAGGAAAAGTACGAATCCGACCATGAACTGGTCTGGCAGTCGGAGGGACTGTTTCTGGAGCTGCACAAGTGCCTGATCCCTTCCTACAATAAAGATTTTTATGCCTATTTCGGCGAAGGCTGGGAGCGGGCACAGGTCCAAGGCGGTACATGCTACGCCATGTCTGCAGAGGATACCCTGGTCTTTCTGTTTACCCACTTTACAAAGCACTACCGGGATGGTGGCATCGGCTGCCGTCATGTGCTGGATCTGTGGGTCTACCTGCGGGCGTACCCCCGACTGGACGAGGAATACCTGGAGCAGCAGCTGCGAAAGCTCAGATTGCTTGCGTTTTATCGCAACATCCGCAGGCTGATCGCTTTCTGGTTTGAGGACGGGGAAGCGGATGAAACGACGGAGTTTATTTCCGACTTTGTTCTTGGCGGCGGAAGCTGGGGCACAATGGCAAGCAAGACGGTTTCGCGGACCATTCGTGTTGAAAACCATTCTCATCTGGGTATTGGTGGCAAGCTGGCTTACCTTTGGGGTATTGCGTTCCCGAATATCAACGCTCTGAAGGAGAAGTACACCATTTTGAAAAAGTGCCGTTTTATGTTGCCGCTGGTGTGGTTGTGGCGGCCTTTTTACAAGGTTTTCTTTGAAAGTCAAAGCCTGAAAATGCATAAAAAGCAAATGCAGGCAGTTACAAGTGAAAGTCTTGACGCACGTCGGCAAGCGTTGCAGACAGTGGGTCTGGATAGCGATTTTTGATTTCCGGTTCATTTCACAAAATGAACCGGAAGTTTTTGTATATTTTCAACAAAACGAAACATTTTGAGTTGACAAGGCCCACAAAGATACAATTTTTTGTTGTATTTTTGAAAATAATGTTTGTATTTTTGATGGCTTAGTGGTATCATGATTATGGCTTTGTCTACAATGACAAAATTATCCCCGAAGGAGAGATCTGCAATGCGAAGAAACAATCTGTTTTTCCGAGGTTTGGCGGTCGTTCTCTGTCTTGCAATGCTTCTGGGCTTCGTCCCCGGCGGCATTTTCGGCAGCGTTCTGAGCGCTAATGCTGTGGAAGACACCAGTGCGAAGCTGTACCTCGACGCTGAGGAACTGGCCGCACTGAAGATGCACCTTAGCGATGACACTAAGAATGCCTACGCCTTCTCCTGGAAGAACGTTTATGCCTCTTTGATTCGTTCTGCTGAAGCGTATCTGCAAGAAACAGAAATCATCACGAGCATGAACACCGGCAAGAGCTATGCATTCCCTGCAGGCGCAGATCTGCCCGACCCCAATGATCCTTCCCTGCGTGACGGTTACATTGCGGCGAGTCTCAAGGACAATGGTGAGCTGTTCGACGATCCCTACACGGGTTTTGGCGCGCTGCTGACTGGCGCTCTGAAGACCAGACTGGAAACCTTGTCTCTTGCTTACCTGCTGACCAAGGATACCAGATATTCTGACCTGGCCATCTGCTACGCAATGAAGATGACTGAGTGGAAGACATGGACCGACTACTACTGGCTGACCAAAGGTACAGTCAAGCTGGAAGAGACCACTCCTGCTGCTACAGAATGGACTGCTGACGCATCCAATGCATGGGCAGTTCAGGCGATCGTTGCCGTTTACGATATGTGCGGTGACGTGCTGAATGCCAGCCAGAAGACAGCCATCGAGCAGGCAATCATCAGCAAGGGCCTGCAGCCCCTGTACAACTACCTTGGCAAGGTCAGCGAAACCAACACACAGAATGCTTTTATGATGATGGTGGGCGGCATGCTGACCGGTCTGGCAGCAGTTGAGAAGAACAATGCTGATGCAGTTGCAACGTTCAAGGCATTTGCTTTGGCGAGAAATACTGCTGCGCTTAACAACTACGCATATTCCGGCAACACTGAGGGCCACTACTATACCGGCTACGGTCTGGAGTATCTCCTGCCCGGTCTGGCACATATGTACAGAGCCACTGACGATACTTCTTTGATCGACCACGAACTGCTGACTGACATCCTGCCCTACTGGACTGTCATGTTTGCAGCTCCCGGCACCAATACCCATCCCAACTACTCTGATGCAAATATCAGCGTTCAGATGCAGCTGCCGATGGCGATTATCAGCAAGATCCATAACGATCCTCTGGCAAACTACTTCCTGCTGGACGTCGCAGGCGACCTTTCTGATTTCGAGAAGCTGGTCTACCTGAACGTCAATCCCGAAGTCAGTGAGCCCGACGATTATGCTGCAGTTGTTAACCCCATGGGCTACGGCGCTCTGCGTACCGGCTTTGCCGCCGGCGATATGCTGCTGACCCTGAAGGCCAACAACTCCCAGATGGGTCACAACCACTATGACCAGAACGCCATCATGCTGAACGTGGCGGGCAACTGGCTCGCTTGTGACCCCGGCGTGGGTAGCTACTACTATCAGGACCGTAACTTCTTCCTGTCTACAGGCCACAGCACCATCCTGGTCGATGGCGCTGCTCAGACTGTGATGGGCAAAGGCTCTACTGCCGGCATCTTCGACAAGGGTCTGTACAGCCATATCGTCGGCAGCGCTGCCGGTGCATATGGCACCAAGCTGAATAAGTTTGACCGCCATGCCATTCAGGTCAACCATAGCGATAAGGCTTATTATATCATCGTGGACGATCTGGCGGCATCTGTCAACCGCACTTACGGCTGGCAGCTCTACACCGGCGGCAAGAATTCCTTTACCGTTGACGGTGTCGAGTATACCGGCAACGCAATCAATGGCAACGAGGTCGCGATGACCATCGGCAGTCAGCAGCTGCACCTGAACTTCGTCGGTGCGCAGCTGGCGATCAGCGAAAAGACTTATACATACCTTGATGCTGTTGGCGCAACCAAGAACGGATATACCATGGTCGCCACCAGCGCAGCAAGCAAGGCACATCAGTTCATGACTGTTATCAGCGCAGGTGAAGCGGTTGCTGTTACCGATTACGTTGATAATACAAAGGTTTTGGCTGCCATGATCAACTACAGCGGCAGCAAGTACGACTACGTGATGTTCAACCGTGCAGGCGGCAGTGTTACCGCCGGACTGCTGGTTACCGATGCCGCACAGGCATCTGTCCTCGGTCTGATCGATGGCGTTGTTACCGAAGGCTACGCAGCTACCGGTGCAACCACCATGACCTACAACGGCAAGGTCCTGTTCACCGCGCAGAAAGCGCTGGACATCGCTGTTGACGCAACGGGCTGGAGCATCAACACCGCTGAGGCTCAGACCGTTACGCTGAACGTCGGCGCATACAACGATGTGATCCGTGTCAACAACACACTCGCAACCGCTGTTGACGGTGTTCTGACTCTGAATCTGCCCGCGGGCGAGACCGTGATCGAGGTGGTCAACGAAGCAGAGGAAGAAATTCCTGTTCACGACCATATCAGCTCCTTCAGCAAGGACGGCTGGCAGCTCAATGGTGCTACCATCGCTGACGGTGTTCTGAGCTTCGATGCAGCAAACAGCGGCCTGTCCGCATCTCAGGCCTTCAAGGCTTACCAGCGTGATAAGATCGAAGTTAAGTTCGACTACACCAAGAGCTCCGGCGATGCTTATGTTGCTCTGTACTTCTACAAGGATGAAGTCAATAAGAGCAATCTCGTTTCCGTCGCAAAGAAGACTCTGACAGAGTCCGGCGCTGTTGCATTCAGCGCACAGGTTCCCAACGGTGCAAATATTGTTGAGGTCCGCATCGGCAACGCAATGGGCGCAACCGCAAAATACACCGCTGCAAACGTTGCGGTTACCGCAACCGCAATGACGCTGATCAACGGTGACTTTGAGGCCGGCACCACCGGCTGGGGCGGTAGCCTGGGCGTCACCACAGACGGAAACTCCGGTATCGCTATCTACACCGATGACAAGGTCAGCGGTGTTAACAGTATGAGAGTTTTCTCCACTGACAGCAAGGGCCGTAATTTTACTCAAAGGTTCGATGTTGCTGCCGGTGAGCAGTGGACGATCACGATGAAGTATAAGTGGCTGGGTACCTCCACAGGCAGCGCCGGTTACGCCGGTATCTGGTTCTATGAGGATGTTGTATCCATCGCACAGGATCCCACCACGGAGGCGTACATCTACCACAGAGGTGCCACAACTGTCACGCTGGATGACAAGTCCGGCGAGTGGATCGAAGTCACCTTCGATGTGATCGTTCCCGCAACCGCAAATATTGCAGTTTTGGAGATCGGTAACCACAGCAATCGTGTGGTCGACTTCCTGATTGACGATATCACCATGACGAAAGCAGAAGGCGTCAATTATGTCTTGACCGAGCAGTTCGAGGGCGTAAACGATATGAACTCTCGCGGCTGGACAGCAAGCAATAACTTTACAAGTACTGCTGTTGGTGTTTATGCGAATTACTATGAAAACACCAAGTCTGTTTTCCTGCAGGCTTCCGGTGCGTGGCTCAAGAGCCCTACATTCGCGGTTGAGGCAAACATGATTTGCGTTGCTTCCATGATGACCCAGCGTCACAGTGGCAACGCTCCTGCCGGTAAGGCGACCTTCGTGTTCCTTGACGAGAACGGCAATGAGCTGAGCTCCGTCGCAGGCAATATCGCTACCGGCGCAGCGATCTCGGCGAACTATGCTGACAAAGCAAGCTGGACGTCTGATTCCGTTTCTGCCATCGCTCCCGTGAATGCAGCCTCTGCATACATCAAGTTCGAGCGCTCGGGCGGTAACTATGGTATTGACAACCTGATCGTTACCGCAAAGGAGGTCGGCTTGGTTGCCAATGGCGACTTCGAGAGCGGCAAAACCAACTGGACGGGTTCTGCTGCATTCAGCGTTGTCGAAGACGGTAATGATCATGCATTGAACATCCCCATCTTCGCACCCAACGATGCCGGCAAGCGCTCTGGCGGATGCTGGACTTCCACTGCTGTCAGCGTCAAGGCTGGCGAGTCCTATAAGCTCACCCTGAACGCGATCCGTACTGCCAATGAGGCAAGAACGGGAGACTCTCCCACTGCCTACATCGGATTCTGGTACACCTATGCCGATGGCACGGTTGCAGGATCTACGTCTGTCAGACTGGACAAGGATGTATGGACAGCGTATGAGCTGGATTGGACCGTCCCCGAGAATGTTGTCTCCTTCTATATTGAGGTTGGTGTCAACTCCAACTGCGGCGCATCCTTCCTGATCGATGACATCGCTGTCAAGGAGTTTGTCCCTGAGGACGTGCCTTCCGAGGAATATGAGCTGCCCAACGGCAACTTTGACAATGGTCTGGACGGCTGGACGGTTTCCCACGGTACTCAGACGGCTATTAATATGTTCAACGGCGCGGTTTGGTTCAACCATAGCTACGATGGCGTTACCAATCATGCAGCCGGCTATATCAAGCAGAATGTTGAAGTTGCAGAAGGTGAAAGCCTGAAGCTGACGCTGGATTACAAGTATCTGTCCGGCACCAGCAAGCCTAGTGTTTGCTTCTACTTCTACGATGATGCGGGCAACCTTGTCGATCACAACCGTGTCTATTTCACCGACTTGAGCGGCAATGCGGCTAAGTTTGCCATGGAAGACATCGTTCCCGCTTCCGCAACAACGCTCCAGATCGAGATCGGTATCGGCTCGACGGCAGTTGCCTCTTACGAGATCGATAATGTGGTTCTGGAAAAGCATCCCGATTCCGACAAGAATCACCGTTGTGACGTTTGCGATGCAGTCATTTCTGAATGCGTTGATGCAAATAATGATCATATCTGCGATATCTGCAATGAAATCTTGTCCGTGTGCTGCGATGAAAACTCTGATTTCGCATGTGATATCTGCGGCAAGATGCTTGCAGAGGGTACTCCCCTGAACGGTAACTTCGAATACTCCGCTTCCTCTATCGACGGTTGGAAGGTTACCCTTGGCAAAGGAGTATCCGTGGTCTCCGGCGCCGGTCGTGGTGGCTCCAACGCCTTGCAGATTTCTGACCTTAGCGCTGCCGGTGTTGAGGTCGAGAGCATTTTGTTTGAGATCACTGCAGGTCAGAAGGAAACCCTCTCCCTGTGGGCGAAGATACTGGAGGGCTCTGTGGACAACAAGCTTTCCGGTTGGGTGTACTTCTACACAGCGGATGGCGCTACTGCCGCATCTACAGAGTATCAAGGCTTCTCCATCGCTCCCACAACAAATGATTGGGAAGAGACCGTCGCCATCATTGACGTTCCCGAGGATGCAGTATACGGTAAGATTCGCTTCTACTCCAGTGCGGCTCAGATCAACAACTTCTGCCTTGACGATATTACTTTGAAGCACGTCTGTGCCGATGAGAACAAGGATCATGCTTGTGACAACGATTGTGGTGCAACCATGGGTGACCACATCGATGCTGATGGCGACAATATCTGTGACTACAGCTGCGGCAAGTACATCGGTGCAATTTTCGAAGACAACTTCAATAGCTATTTCGTCCCCGATGGCTGTGCAGCTTCCGTCCGCATCCCCAACGGCTGGACTCCCAGCAAGTATGGTGCGGCTTTGGCGGTGGGTAGCTATGAAAAGTATGATGGCACCCCCACGCTGTTCATTCAGACCGCGGGTTATTTGAGAAGCTCCCCCTTCGATGTATTGGAAGGCTATCAGTACACCGTCAAGTTCATGGAGAAGAAATACCTGGAAACTGTCGGCACTGGCGGTTATATTAAGATCGTCTTTATCGATGCTGACTCCAATGTGATTGGTTCTGCATCTGTCGCTGCCGGTTCCACCTCCTGGACGCGGGTCGCCTTTGATGCAATTGCACCTGCGGGCGCAGCGAAGGCATACATCGAGGTCGGTGCAGCCGATGTTACCGGCGATCCTACCTTCGGTATCGATAACCTTGCTGTCTTCGAGTCTGAGGCACCTGCTCACGTTCACGAAGAAGGCGAAGCAGTTCAGGAGAATGTTGTTGGCGCGACCTGCACCACCGGCGGCTCTTACGATCTGGTCGTTTACTGCACCGGCTGTAAGGAAGAACTCCGCCGTGAGACGGTTACCGTTGATGCAACCGGTCATGACTATACCAAGTGTGTCGACAACGGCGACGGACTGACCCACAAGGTCGTCTGCGCAAACTGCGACGAAGTCAAGAAGGAATACGCCGGCCATGATTACGGCACGACCAATGTCTGCGCTTGTGGTGCAGTGGATTCCGCATCCTATGATTCTGCTGTTGTCTACCGCACCAAGGGTATCAGCTTCCAGGATTACATTGGTCTGCAGTACGCAGTCAGAAACAGCATTGCCAAGAATTATGACAGCATCTATGTCAAGGCAGTGCAGATCACTCCTGACGGTGTTA
>JAZNNV010000012.1:0-6393 GCA_045580465.1 Faecousia sp. | reverse complement strand
CCCCCAAAACAACCCTCCCCCGGTTGTGCCTGTCCCCCCACACCGGTGCGGTTCTGACTTTCCCGTTTTTTCTTATTCAATTCCGTGGATCTGCATCAGCTCCAGCACCTGCTGTCCCCGTGCCGTCAGGGCAAAGCTGCCGCGGACGGGATAGGGGTCATACAGCGCGCTGTAGCCGCCCCGCAGGGGCTTGTCATAGTCGATGGAGATCAGACCGCGCTTATCAAGGCATTGAAGTGCCAAGGATGTGACACCTTCCTCGAAGCACTGTGGCTCATCACGATCTGCGCGCCGTGCCACCGGCAGAAACGGGATCTGGGCAAGCTGCCAAAGAATATCCACTTCCTCCGGCGACAGCACCATTGCCTGACTACAGCCACCGCAGGAGCCGCAGCAACCGCCGCAGCCACCTTTACAATCTGACATGCTCATTCTCCTTGCAATCTCTTTTCACGGCTCTGACAGGTAAAGAGGATCACCTGCTTATCCTGCGCAAATTCCTCGAGAATATGCAGTGCGATGGCAAGGCGCGTATCGTCAAAGCGAACCATGGCATCATCCAGCACCAGCGGCGCATCCGGGGTCAGCTCCTCGGCAACTGCCAGACGCAGGGCAAGATACAGCTGATCCACCGTGCCGTCGCTGCGATATTGGGCGCTGTGAAGGGTGCCTTCCTGCTCTGCGGCGGTATCCATGCTCATATCCTCAGTCAGCACCAGCTTCTGATACCGACCGTCTGTGAGCTTGCTGAACAGCTCCTGCGCACGCTTGGAGATGCGGGGCGCAATGCCCCGCTGCAGCTCGCTGGTAGCTGCGCTGAGTGCCTTCTGTGCCAGTTCAAGGGCGAAATACACATCCTCCAGCTGCTCGATGCGGTTTTTCACCTGCTTCAGCTGCGTCCGCAGAGCCGCTTCCTGACCCAGTGCTTCTGCCTGACCCTGATACTGACCCAGCCGCAGCTGGTTCTGCTTCAGCTCATATGCTGCGCTGCTCAGCTGGGCATCGGTCTCGCTGCGGGTGTAGGTAAGGGTATCCTCAAATTCAGGAGCAGGGACTTCCTTTGTAATGGCACGAAGAGTCGCAAGCTGCTCCTGCGCCCGTCGGAAATCGCGCTGCGCATCGGCAAACGCACGATGGGTCGCGGTGACGCGTTCCCACTTTTCAAGGCAGACCTCAATGGACTCGCCCTTCGTCAGCTCCTGCAGCTGCTCGAGCAGCGCCTGACGGCGTCCGTTCAGCTCCGTGGCAGTCTCGTCATATTCCTTACGTGCCTTGGCATAGCTGTCCAAAGCCGCGGCAAATTTCGACGCGTCCTCTTCCCAAGCGGAAGGATCGATGGCTGCGTATTTTGCACGCATCACATGGATCTGTGCATCATTCTTCCTTGCTTTTCCGTTGCCCACAATGAGCAGCACCAGTCCAGCGATGCCCAGCGCCGCCCCTGCCGCTGCCAGCGCGATCTGCGCCACCGGCGGGATCGGAAGCAGCGCACCGGCTGCCAGAACCAGCAAGCAGAGCAGAACTGTTCCAAGCTTTGCAAGCTTTTTGCCCGACTTTTGCTGGGTTTGCAGCTCTGTCACAAAGACGCGATCACTTTTCGCTGCCGCAACAGCCTGCTCGCCGCTCAAGCCCTCATAACGGGCGGGGACTTGGGGCTTTTCAGGTGCGGCGGGCAGCATCTGCTGCTCCATCTGCAGGGACATACCGCTGTGGTGCAGGCGCTGCAACTGGGTCTTTACCCGCTCCGCCTCTTCTTCCGTGGGAAGCGCCGCGCATTGCGCCTGCAGCGCATCACACTTTTCCTGCAGCGCTTCGGTGTTTCTCACCGCATCGCCGATGTGCTGACTTTCTGCCTGAGATTCTGCATAATCAAGAGCGGCTTTGTGATTCTGAAGCAGGCAGATGCGCTCCTCCAGCTCCTGCTGACGCTCCTGCAAACGCGCTGTCTGCCCAGCCAAATCCTGCAAAAAGCGCAGCTGCTCCTCCAAGCGATCCCGCTGCGCCTCCGCCTGAGGCAACAATCCACTGCGGTTGTACCGGCACTTGTTTTTCAGCTCCTTCAGCTTCTGTGCCAGCGTTTCACCTGCACTGTCTTCGTCGCCGGTGGTGACCAGATTGTTCAGACGGCGGCGCAGGGCATCGTCCTGCGTTACCGGCAGGTCACTCATTTTCAGGAAGCCCGCACGGGTGAAGACACTGCGTTCCACCCCCAGCAGCATCGTGCCGCAGTTCAGAGCCGTCAGCTCCGGCACATCCAGGCCGGTGTCCGTTTCATAGGCGCGAAATTCGCCGAAGATCAGACGTCCCTTTGTGCGGCGCTCGATGGTGATGTTTCTGCCGTTCCAGCAGATGTCCATGCTGCCCTCCATGGGCGCGCCGGACCACGGCGCATATCGCTCCTTGTCGGCAATGGCATCCTTGGTGGTTCTGGCTCTGGTATCGATACCGTAGAGCATGGCGAGCAGGAATGCCGACCATGTACTCTTACCCCATTCGTTGGGTGCTTCAATGATGTTCAGCCCCGGCTGCAGCGTCAAGGTCTGATGCGCCAGCTTGCCGAAGGTCGCTGTCATGGAATAGATCTTCACGGCAACGTCACCTCCTGACCATCAAGGATCTGGCGGGAGATCCGTGCCGCCAGCTTCAGGCAGCGCTGCATTTTCTCGCTGTCTGTGTCCAATCCGTTTTGCAGGAGGGTAAAATACATACCCTCAAGGTTATCCTCCCCTACCGCGCGCCACAGTTCTGTTTCCGGGATCGTCTTGTCGCGGATGATCAGGTGGGAGATGTGGGGAAATGCCTTTGTTAACGCCTCGGTGTCGATGGCATCCGCATAGCCCGCCAGAGTAATTCGGTAGAAATCCTCTGTCTGCGCTGCAGGCAGGAAATTTTCCAGCGTTGCAGCCGCATCCTGCCCCACGTCCACCGTTTCATCGAAGAAACGGGGTGTATCCAGCGGCTGGAACTGGGCATCGATCTGCTCATCAAGAGTCAGCAGGATCACGCCCTTGATGCCGGACTCGTCGTAGCCGTGTCCCATGGGACAGCCCGGCCAAGCACACAGAGCCTCACCGCTGCGGAAGCTGCCTGCCTTGTGAATGTGACCCAGCGCCAGATAGTGAAGACCCGACAAGCGCACCTGCTGGGCGCTGACGGGGCAGTAGGGCGACGCTGTCGTCGCATCACCATGCAGCACACCCAGCTGCCATTTGCCCTTGCCGTCGGCTCTGAAGCCCTCCAGAAGGGCGGGACAGTCCATCGCTTCGTAGCCCGCGCCATAAACTGTGCAATCAAGAGCCTCCACATAGACCGACTCCATCACGGGATGGGTGAAAATGTGTACATTTTCAGGCCACACCTCTGCCATGTACGGCGAGGATGGCTGGCAAAAATCATGATTGCCGGGGGTGATGAACACGGGGATATTCAGCTCCTGAAGCGCCTCATACACTGCCCGGTAGCTGTCCTTCGTGTAAGCACCGTCGAACAAGTCGCCTGCCAGCAAAAGCAGCTGGCAGTTTTCTTTTTTTGCGCGCTCGGCGACCTTGGCAGGGATCTTACGCAGCTCCTGACGCAGGAAGCGGGCTTCCTCCTCGTTCCGACCAGACAACGGCGCATCCAGATGCCAGTCAGCGCTGTGCAGTATTTTCATCATTCAGATCCACCCTTTCTGCTTTTTTGCATTTTCCGGTTGTTGAATCGATGGTAAACAGAACGGCTTCCAGCTTGGTCGGACCGTCTGCCCATCTGTAGCGCTCCGTCAGATCGCCGCGGAATTTTTGAATGGAAAGCTCCGGGCGGATGCCCAAAACCGAAATTTTCGGTCCTGTCATGCCCAGATCCGTCACGTAGCCCGTTCCCTTGGGCAAGATCTGTGCGTCCGCCGTGGGAACGTGGGTATGGGTTCCCCATACGGCACTGACGCGTCCGTCCAGCAGATAGCCCATGGCGAGCTTTTCAGAGGTCGCCTCCGCGTGCATTTCCACAAGAATGATCTTCGCGTCGATTTCTCTGAGGAGCTTCTCGATCATCAAAAACGGATTGTCAGGACCGTAGTCCATGTTGCATCGACCGATCAGGTCGATCACCGCCACATTTCCCGCCTTGGTATCATAAACGGCATAGCCGCGACCGGGTACCTGCGGCGCATAATTGGCAGGACGCAAAATCTGCGCACAGTCATCCATATAGGGTACGATTTCCCGCTTTCCCCATGTGTGGTTGCCCATGGTGATCACATCCGCGCCGGCATCGAAAATGTCCTCTGCCTGATCGGGCGTCAGACCCACAACACTGGCATTTTCACCGTTGACGATGACAAAATCCGCTTCCGTTTTCCGCTTCAGGTAGCGAAGGGATCGGCGAATACGCTCCATGCCGGGGTTGCCCACCACATCGCCAACAGCAAGTACTTTGAAGTCCATATCGTTCCCTCCTTCAGCGCACCGACTTGGCATATTCCGTCGGCGTAATGCCGAACTTGTCCTTAAACTGGCGGGAGAAATGATGCACCGTCGAGTAGTGCAGCGCCGCAGCGATCTCGGTAAAGTTCATGTTGCCCTCGCGGATCATCTGCTTGCTCTCCTGAATCTTGATGCGGCGGATGTATTCGCCGGGAGAGATCTGCAGATGCTTGTGGAACAGCGCTGTCATATAGCTGGGGCTGACATCCACCATGCGGGCAACATAGGGTACTGTCAGCTTTTCCCGGATGTGGGCGCTGATATACTGCTGCGCCCGGCGGATGATCTCATTTTCCGAATTAAGAGAATTGGATGCCTTGATCCGCTGTGCCGGCGCATCCTGCTGACGCAGGGTGATCAGCAGCAGCTGTGTCAGCTGTGCGGCGATCATATCGCCGGCATAGGACTCCATGCGCTCCTGCTCCCGCAGCATCTGCTGCAAAAGGGTCACAGCAGGCTGGGGCAGCGTGAGCTTTTTGTTGTAAAGGGGCTGCAGGTCGCCGCTGATCTCAAAGGACACCGTCACATAGCGGGGTGCTACATCAATGTCGGCGTACTGCATATGCCATTGATCCGGCGCATAGACCACCATCTCGCCCTGCTGCAGGAACAGCTCCATGCCATCGGCAACGGAGTGCATCGTACCCTGATCCACATACGCCAGCTCCAGAACGGGATGGGCTTCCCCCGCATAGAAGAAGCCCCGCTCCTTCTCATGATAGAAAAAGGTACACACGCGCGTTACGTGCATGTTGTTTTCAGGCATATATTCCATCGGTGTCTGATTGCTTCCGACCATTTCAGGTGCTTCATCAGACCACAGCTGCACACTCGCCCCCTCCTGACGGAAGGGCGCAAGATAAAAATGCACACCCGGGTGAATGCAGACCAGCTTATCAAGATAAAAAGACAAATAGCTGTTGCCATCCAGAGAGACAGAAAGCACCGCCATACCCTCTTTGAAGCGTACCCACACTTCAGAAGTGGCACGGTAAACAGTCTGCTTCTGCCAGTCAAGGGTCGCATCCTGATGCAGCTCGGTAAAATGCGCTGTCTGGTCAGGGGTGCGCTCCGGCGCGACAGTTCCGTAGTCCTTAAAGCTGAATTGATTCAAATTCCGTATCATTGGTATCTCCTCCAATACGTAAAATGGAGCCACCAAACGGTGACTCCATCATTATAGCAAAAATAGTTGAAAATGGCAAACACTTTATCGCTGATATTCAAATTCCAGATCGTAAATATCCACCGTGTCGCCGTCTTGAATGCCCATTTCCTCCAAACGGGTGAAAAGTCCGCACTTTCGCAGCTGTTGATCAAAATAGTTGCGGGACTCGTAATCGTCGAAATTGATATTCTGGATCAGGCGCTCCAGCCATTCGCCGGTGACCAGCCATGTGCTTCCGTAGTGTTCGATCTCGAAGGTGTTGGGATCGGCAACCTCAGGCAGCGTTTCCACATACTCCGGCTCATAGACGATCACAGGCGGCAGGGTGCGCAGCTTTTCCGCAGCGACGCGCATCAAATTGCGGGTACCCTGTGTCGTAGCAGCGGAAATTTCGTACAGCTCACAGCCTGCAGCCTCTACGACAGTACGCAGGCGGCTCAGATTGTCGGACTCCGGGTCCATCAAATCGCACTTATTGGCAGCCACGATCATGGGGCGGTTGCTCAGATCGATGCTGTAATTGACCAGCTCGTCGCAGATGGCATTGAAATCCTCAACGGGGTCACGACCCTCGCTGCCGGAAACATCCACCACATGGATCAGCAGGCGGCAGCGGTCGATGTGGCGCAGGAAATCGTGACCGAGACCTGCACCCTCTGCAGCGCCCTCGATGATGCCGGGGATGTCCGCCATGACAAAGGAAACGCCCTCGTCAACATAGATGACACAAGTCGGATCGTAGCCATGTCGTTCTGTGAGCCA
>JAZNNV010000011.1:0-2132 GCA_045580465.1 Faecousia sp. | reverse complement strand
ATCTCCCACTTGTCCATCATAGTGCCGTTTTCTTCAAAATAAGCGATCTTGACGGTGGTACCGCCCAGATCCACGCCAAAGCCGTATTTCATATGTAATCCTCCTCGTTAAATTCCGGTTTATCATACCGATAAACGAATTGATAATGGATAATGTATAATGGATAATTAAGGTATTTTCCTCCGGAAAATGATTTAAATAGTCGCCATAGGCGACACAATCATTATCAATTATCAATTGTCCATTATCCATTTTATCGAGCCAACGGCTCGATAAACCGGGATTTGATTTGTTAGGTTTTATTATACTGCCTGTTCAACAAATTTTCCACCCTAATTCACTTATTTTTTGGAATTTTGGGAAAGTTTTTCCAGACCTCTTGCGTTTAGGCTGTATTTGCGATAATATAATATTATCCAAAATATCGAAAGGATGAAACACCTTTATGATCAAAGTTGATATTTCCAATGTCTGGGGACAGCTGTCCCTGCCCGATCTGCTGGCTGTTGAGCAGGAGATCGCCGCCGCACACCGTACCCTGACCGAAGGCACCGGCGAGGGCAACGACTTCCTCGGCTGGCTGGACCTGCCGAAGGCAGAGCCTACAGACGAAATGCGCCGCATCGCCGCCGCCGCAAAGCGCATCCGCAAGGAGAGCGATGTTTTTGTTGTCATCGGTATCGGCGGCAGCTATCTGGGACCCCGTGCCGCCATTGAGCTGATGCAAGGCTGCAATCACAACATCGGCAAGGGCAAGGGCAATCCCCAGATCTACTTCGCCGGCAATACCCTCTCCACCCGTGCCTGGAACGAGCTGCAGAGATTGCTGGAGGGCAAGGATTTCTCCGTTGCCGTCATCTCCAAGTCCGGCACCACCACCGAGCCGGCCATCGCCTTCCGTGCACTGAAGTGGATGCTGGAGCGTAAGTACGGCACGGACGAAGCCAAGAAGCGCATCTACGCCATCACCGACCCCGTCAAGGGCGCGCTGCGCCAGATGGCGACGGAGGAGGGCTGGGAGACCTTCGTCATTCCCCCCGCAGCCGGCGGTCGTTTCTCCGTTCTGACCGCTGTGGGTCTGCTTCCTATGGCAGTTGCCGGTATCGACATCCGCAGAGTCATGGCGGGTGCTTACGAGGCAAAGGAAAAGTACAACTACGTCCGCTCCCTTGAAAACCCCGTGTGGCTGTACGCGGGCATCCGCAATCTGCTGTACCGCAGCGGCAAGACCACCGAGATCATGGCATCCTGGGAGCCGGGCTACAAGATGATGGGCGGCTGGTGGCAGCAGCTCTTCGGCGAGTCCGAGGGCAAGGACGGCAAGGGCATTTTCCCCGTTTCCGTGGAATTTACCGCCGACCTGCACTCTCTGGGTCAGATGATCCAGCAGGGCGAGCGCAACATTTTCGAGACCATGATCCGCTTCGATGCCTCCGAGCAGGTGGCTGTGGTGGGCTCTGACTACAAAAACCTCGACGGTCTGAACTACCTTGCCGGCAAACAGCTGGACTACGTGGACGAGCAGGCATTCCTCGGCACAGTGGCTGCCCACGTGGACGGCGGCGTGCCTGTCATGGTCGTGGACATGGGCGAGCTGAACGACGAAAAGCTGGGCGAGATGTTCTACTTCTTCGAGCTGTGCTGCGGTGTTTCCGCCTACATGCTGGGGGTCAATCCCTTCAATCAGGCGGGCGTGGAATTCTACAAGCGCAACATGTTCCAGCTGCTGGGCAAGCCCGGATACGAAGTGAAGTAAAAAAATGTCGCATTTTTCATAAAATGACTCTTGAAAAATTTTCGCATAACTGGTAAAATTACCATAAGCCAATCATTGGCAAGCAAAGGAGGACGATTCCAATGGTTAAATTGATTATGGGCCTGAAGGGTTCCGGCAAGACGAAGAAGCTGATCGCTTCCATCAACGAGGTTCTGGCAGAAGCCAGCGGCGATGTCGTCTGCATTGAATATGGCAAGAAGCTGACTTATGATATCAATTATCGTGTCCGTCTGGTAGACTCTCAGGAATACGCTGTGGGCAACAGCGATATGCTGAAGGGCTTTTTGAGCGGTCTGCACGCAGGTAACTTCGACATTACCCACGTGTACATCGATAATCTGTATAAGACCATCGG
>JAZNNV010000010.1:0-6376 GCA_045580465.1 Faecousia sp. | reverse complement strand
CTCTATATCAATTCCTCCGGCGACGGCATGGATGCCAACGGAACATTGGAGATCTCCGGCGGTCATATCACTGTGGTCGGTCCGACCCAGGGTGATACCGCAACGTTGGACTATGATACCGGCGCGACCATAACCGGCGGCACCTTTATCGGCACCGGCGCGTCTGGCATGGCACAGACCTTCAGTGACTCGACGCAGGGTGTGATCGCCTTGAGTGTGGGCAATCGTCCTGCAGGAACGCAGATCCTTCTCGCGGATGCAAAGGGGAATGTCCTGATCACCCATGAGCCGGAGCTGAGCTTTGCGGTGGTGATACTGTCCAGCCCGGAGCTGGTCAAGGGAGAGACCTATACCATCACCATCGGAACACAGTCCGGCGATTTTGAAGCAAGCTGATAGGAATTATTAGCACCTGACCATGGCAGCATCTGCCGCGGTCAGGTGCTTTTTTGCAAAATTAATATTTCTCAAACATTTCGGAAATGATTTGAAAAATTCAAGCGGCTAGAATATGCCCGTAAATCAAAAATAAAGGAGATCAAGCATATGTCGAAACTGGTAGAAGGCTACAAGAAGGTTGAAGACGGTGTCGTTACCGGGTACAAGAAAATCGAAGAAGGTGTCGTGGAGGGCTTCGGCAAGGTAGTGGACAAGTGCGTTGAGGTGCTGTTCACCCAAGAGGGCGAATCCGTCGAGGATGCCAAGGCAAGACTTTCCAAAAAGGATCAGAAATAAGAAAGAGGTATGAAAATGCATAGCAACGATCAGGAATTTTTGGTGCAGAAGATCCGCACCCAGTACACAGAAAAGCAGCACACCGAGCTGGAGGAGCTGAAGGCTCTGGATGCCAAGGTCAAGCGTCCTGCCAACGTGTTCGCGTACGTCTACGGCAGCATCAGCGCCATGATCATGGGCGCGGGCATGAGCCTTGTGATGACCGAGATCGGCGCGATGATCGGTCTGGCAAGCGCCATGGTGCCGGGCATCGTCATCGGCGTTGTGGGCATGGGCATGGCGATTTCCACCTATCCCATCTACAAGAAGCTGCTAAACAGCCGCAAGAAAAAGTATGCCCCTGATATTCTGAAGCTCAGCGACAAGCTGATGCAGGGCTAAAACGATCCGAGGGAGCGTTTGCTCCCTCATTTTTTGCGCAAAAACCAAAAACACAAACAAAACTTTAACATTTGCCTGCTATGATGTATAATAGCAAGGATCATTGGAGGTGTTTTGATGTTTCAGATTTTGGTTGTGGAAGATGACAGAGATTTGAACCGCACAGTTTGTGCCTTTTTGAACAGCAGCGGCTATCAGGCAACCGGCTGTCTGGATGCCAACGAGGCTTACGATGCCATGTACGGCAATGTATTTGATCTGATCGTATCGGACATCATGATGCCCGGCATCGACGGCTTTGAATTTGCCAAAACGGTGCGCAGTCTGAACGAAAATATTCCTATCCTCTTCATGACCGCGCGGGATGATTTTGCTGCCAAGCAGCGGGGCTACCGCATCGGCGTGGACGATTACATGGTCAAGCCCATTGATCTGGATGAGCTGTTTCTGCGCATCGGCGCGCTGCTGCGGCGGGCGAAGATCGCCAGCTCCAGAACGCTGGAGGTGGGCAGCTTTACCATGGATGCGGATGAGCATACCGCCATGCTGGGCGGCGAGGAGATCAGCCTGACCAACCGGGAATTCAACATTCTTTATAAGCTTCTGTCGTACCCCAAGAAGACCTTTACCCGTCAGCAGCTGATGGACGAATTTTGGGATGCGGACACGGATACAGCCCCCCGGGCGGTGGATGTGTACATGACCAAGCTGCGCAGCAAGCTGTCCGATTGCGAGGATTTTGAGATCAAGACCGTTCACGGTCTGGGCTACAAGGCGGTGATCAAATGAAAAAGCTGTCCGTTCGGCGGGTTTTGAAGACCATCAACAGCTATGCGGTGTTTTTTCTGACGGTCGGCTTTGCGGTCAGCTGCTGCATGCTGCTGTTTCTCAATGTGCTGGCAGACTCTATGGGTCTGGTGTTTGATGCACAGAACATTGCCGTTGCGGCGAAGCTGACCTTTGGCAATGTGCTTTTGATCACATTCCTCTTCGGAACGGCTGACTACATCCGCCGCAGGCTGACGGTGGAGCGACCCGTTAAGCAGATCACGGAGGCGGCAGAGAAGATCATGCAGGGCGATTTTTCGGTGCGTGTGCCGCCCATTCGCGGCGCGGGCGCAGAGGGCTTTGAGCAGATCGGCGCTGCCATCAACAAAATGGCGCAGGAGCTGTCCGGCACGGAGACCCTGCGCACGGATTTCATCGCCAATGTGTCCCACGAGCTGAAGACCCCCTTGGCGGTGATGGGCAATTACGCCACCATGCTGCAAAAGCCCGGCATCACCGAGGAGGAGAGGAACGACTATGCCCGCTCCATTTCCGAGGCGGCACGGAAGCTGGCGCTGCTGATCACCAACATTTTGAAGCTGAACAAGCTGGAAAATCAGCAGATCTTCCCCAAGGCGGAGGAATTTGACCTGAGCGAGCAGCTTTGTCAATGCATTTTGCAGTTTGAGGATGCGTGGGAGCAAAAGGAACTGAGCATCGAAACGGACATCCGGGACGGTGTGCGGATCTGTTCGGACGAGGAGCTTTTGAGCCTTGTGTGGAACAACCTTATTTCCAACGCGGTGAAGTTCACCCCTGCGGGCGGTACGGTAAGCATCTGCCTGAAAGAGGAGGGCGACAGCATCGTGGTGTCCGTCAGCGATACCGGCTGCGGCATGAAGCCGGAGACCGGCAGGCATATTTTTGAAAAATTCTATCAGGGTGACACCTCCCATGCCACCCAAGGCAACGGCTTGGGTCTGGCACTGGTGAAGCGGGTGGTGGACATTCTGGGCGGCGAGATCGGCGTGCAGAGCGTCTTCGGTCAGGGCAGCAGCTTTGCGGTGAAGGTCAAGAGGAACTGATATGGACTGGAAAAGACTTGGTAAAAAGCTGCTGTTTCCGCCGGTGTGGCTGATGCTGCTGCTGACGATTTTCAGCGGAGCTTGCTTGGCGGTGATGTTTTGGAAGGACTGGGAGCAGACAGCGATCGCCTATATCGTGTATGCGCTGGCGTTTTACACACTGACCGCGGTGACCTGCTTTTTCGTCATGGTGCTGCCGAAGCGATACAGAGCGATCAGAGATAAGGTCTATACCAACCCCTTGGGAAAACGCTGCATGACAGACAAGGCATTCCGTACGAAAATTTCCCTCTATCTGTCGCTGGGCATCAGCCTTTTGTATGTGGGGATCAATCTGTGGTCGTGGTATCTCAGCCGCAGCTGGTGGTTTGTGGTGCTGGCGGTGTATTATGTGATCATGGCGCTGATGCGGCTTCTGCTGGCGGGCTATGTGCGCAAAAACGAGCTGGGCGAAAGCATTCTGCGGGAGTGGAAACGGGCGCGGAGCTGCGCGTACCTTCTGCTGCTGATCAACCTGAGTCTGAGCGGCGCGGTGCTGATGATCCTCTATCAGCACCGGGGCTATGACTACCCCGGCATCATGATCTATGTGATGGCGATGTTTACCTTTTATTCCACAGTCAGCGCCATCGTCGAGCTGGTCAAATATCGGAAAATGGAAAGTCCCGTGCTGTCCACCGTGAAGATCGTTTCCCTTTCGGCGGCGCTGGTTTCCATGCTGAATTTGGAAACGGCGATGTTTGCCCAATTCGGCGGGGAGATGACGCTTCAGGATCAGCATTTGTTTATCATCCTCACGGGGGCGGGGATCAGCCTGACGGTGGTGACCCTCTGCGTGAGCCTGATCGTGAAGGCAACAAAAGAAGTCAGGAGAGAAAAACATGGAACAAAATGAACAGTTCAGCTACACCTACTCTGCTGCCGAGCAGCAGGAGGTGGAGCGTATTCGCAAAAAGTATCTTCCTCAGGAAGAAAATAAAATGGAGCGCCTGCGCAGACTCCACGCAATCCCCACCCAAAAGGCGCAGGCTTGGTCCATTGCGCTGGGCGTGATCGGTGCCTTGATCATGGGTACGGGCATGAGCCTTGCCATGACGGACTTGGGCGCGGCACTGGGAGAGCTGGCGCTGCTCCTCGGCATGCTCATCGGCATTGTGGGGATCCTGCTGGTGGCGCTGGCGTATCCCGTGTACAACCGGGTGCTGAGAAAACAGCGGGAGCGCATCGCCCCGGAGATCCTCCGCCTGACGGATGAATTGCTGAAATAAAAAAGAAATACAGCCGCCTACAACGTTGTAGGCGGCTGTGCTTTTTATAGGCTGATCTGATCAATGAGGGCAAGCTCGTCGGGGGTGAAGGTGGTATTTTCCGCAGCGCGGATATTATCCAGCACCTGCTCCGGCTTCGATGCGCCTGCCAGCACGCTGGTGACGATGCCGTCACGCAGCACCCAGCTCAGCGCCATCTGCGCCAAGGTCTGTCCCCGCTGGGCGGCAAGGTCATTGAGCTTGCGGATCTGCTCCAGACGCTGTGGTGTCAGGGCGGAGTCCTGCAGGAAGCGGGCATCGGTACGGACACGGCTGTCGGCGGGGATGCCGTTCAGGTAGCGGTCAGTCAGCATGCCCTGCGCCAAGGGGGAGAAGGCAATGATACCCTTGCCCAGCTTGGCGGCGGTCTCCTTCAGACCGTTTTGCTCGATGGTGCGGTCAAAAATGGAATAGCGGTTCTGATTGATGACGAAGGGAACGTGCAATTCCCGCAGAATTGATGCTGCCTGCGCCAGCTGCGCGCCGTCATAATTGCTCAGACCCACATAAAGCGCCTTGCCGGACTGGACAGCGGCAGCAAGCGCGCCCATGGTCTCCTCCAGCGGAGTGCCCGGGTCGGGGCGGTGGTGGTAGAAAATATCCACATAGTCAAGACCCATCCGCTTCAGGCTCTGATCAAGGCTCGCAAGCAGCTGCTTGCGGCTGCCCCATTCGCCGTAAGGGCCGGGCCACATCCAGTAGCCGGATTTGGTGGAGATGATCAGCTCGTCCCGGTAGACACCCAGGTCTTCTTTCAGGATGCGGCCGAAATTCAGCTCCGCAGCACCTTCGGGAGGGCCGTAGTTGTTGGCAAGGTCGAAATGGGTGATGCCATTGTCGAAGGCGGTGAAGCACATGGCCTGCATGGTCTCAAAGCGACCGGCGCTGCCGAAGTTGTGCCACAGACCCAGCGAGACTGCCGGCAGCTTCAGACCGCTGCTGCCCAGACGGTTGTAGGGCATGGAATCGTAACGGGTTTCGCTTGCTTGGTACATGAGATCCTCTCCTTTTCAGATGTCAGCAGGAAGCTCCGCAATCAGCGGGGGCGAGAGCAGTCCCAGCGGCTTCAGGCGGTAGGCTTCCGTCCAGCTGCTGCCCGTCACCCGGTAGCGGGGCGGGTTGGTCCAGATGAATTTGGGGTCGGCGTTGTGGATCGGTCCGAAGGAATTATGGCGGTGACCCAACAGCTTCATGTGTACAGTATGGGTTCCGGCGGGAACGTCCAGCTCCGTCCGATAGGGCGGGTAGACGATACAGCCCTTGCTGTCGCCGATCTGCACCCAGACACCTGCGCCGGCGTAGTGGGGGATCTCCACAGCGATTTTGCCGCCGTGGGTGGTGATGGGGAAGTGGTAGGTCAGGTTGCTGCTGTAGTGGGCAAGACCCTGTTGGGAGATGTCGGAGAAGCCCAGCTTTTCCGGCATGGGAACCAGCTCCCGGTACTCGCCCTGCACGGCTACACCGAAGCTGCCCAGCAGGTAGCACCATTCCACATTGGTTCGTTGACCGAAGGGCAGGGTGATCTCGATGGTGTTTTCCCCTGCGTGAAGTGTACCCAATGCCACGGTTTTGATGTCCTTATCACAGAACCAGCCATCGGGCTTGGCGGTGACGGCTGCGCCGTTGCAGGTGATCTTCGCAACGTCCGCATCCTCCAAAGCCAGCTTGATGTCCGGCATGTCCTGCTGACAGAAAACGGTGAAACGCAGGCGCACCGCATGCTCCGGCACGGGTTCTTCGATCGCCCAAGGCTGCACCACCTTACCGCCCAGACGCAGCTGCCAGCCGAGCTTGGCACGCAGGTCGTTGTCGGCGCGGATCAGCTCCTGCTCGGGGAAGTATTCCCCGTCGTCGAGGGCGTATTCCGCCTTGTCCATCAGGTAGACGTTGGGTTCTTCCAGCGTGAAATCAACCCGCTTGGGAAGGGGGATGGCTGTGCCGCGCTGCTTAGGCGCTGCGGGGGCGACCGCGGGGACAGAAGCCCTGTCGGTATAGCGCAGGAGCAGGGATTGCAGGTCGTAAAGGCTGGTGCGGACTACGGTCTTGCCGCCCTCGACGGTGGATGCCATGGGGGTGATGTCGCCGGTGAGGGTGTCGTAG
>JAZNNV010000009.1:0-3592 GCA_045580465.1 Faecousia sp. | reverse complement strand
GTTTATTCAGTCGATCAAGAACGACCCCCAGAAATTTGAATTTAACGATGACAAAGATAAGTGTACCGTTCTGGCTGAACTGAGCTACGGCGAAGAAAGTGCTAAAACGATCACCATTGATCTGGTGCTCAAGGACGAGGTTTGGTACATCTCTGACCTGGATCTGTAATTTTGTATTTGCGGCCGTTTGAAATGAAGGTGAGAATTTGGTTTGGACAATCTGTTTTTTGATTTCAGTTCTGATTGCTGCAGTTGTAATTCGGATTACCTTTGATAAAAATCTGGGAAGAACCCGAATTATTTATGCAATGCTGGGGTGTTTGCTGATTGCATATGTGCTGTACATCCCAGCGTTCTGGGATCAGTATAAGCCGACGGCAGCCCTGTTCGGTTGTCTTATCAACACAATGCAGGTAATATCGATGGACGCCGATTATTTGGCCTTCTACGATCTGATTGTGGGAGAACTGGGGGGCGGATGGTTTTCCGGCCTGTATTTCGCATTCCTGGCGGCCATGCATTTCTTGCTGCCTGTTGTGTCGGCCATGACGGCGGTAACGGTTATCATGCGCTGTCTGACGCAGCTGCAGATCGGTTTGCTGAAAAAGCACCGTAAGCCGCTGTATGTGTTTTCGCAGATTAACGAGAAATCCATGCTTCTGGCGCGGGACATCTACACCCACAACAAGGCGTGCGAAATCCTGTTCCTGCATGACCCGGATGAGGCGGATTATAACGACCTGCAGCAGGAACTGCACTGCGTTATCATTAACGAAACGATGGAAACCGTGCATCCGGATATGCGGCGCAGATCGGTCCACTTTTACTGTATCGCCGAGGATCAGGAGAAGAATCTGACCGATGCATTGTCTGTGCTGAGTTGGTTGAGTCCGCAGGAACGCCAACTGCAGGAAAACGCTCATATTTTCCTGTTTACAGCTGATCCGATGGCGGAAATGCTGATCGACTCCCTGCAAAAAGGTGCGACCAATATCAGTTTGATCAACGAGCGGCGCACCGATGCCTACAATCTGCTGGAGCGTTATCCGTTGTTCCGGTATGCAAACGGGAAGGACATCCATGTGCTGATCTGTGGTTTGTCTGACGAAGGAGACGCATTCCTGCGTGCAGCCGCTTGGTGCGGTCAGGTAGCGGGATACCATCTGCGCTTTTCGGTGGTAGACAAGGATATTACCGTGCGCGCAGCGGATTTTAAGGCAAATTATCCGGGTTTGTTTAATGAGCGTTATGATATTTCCTTCTATAACTGGACAAATGAACAGGAATACCGGCAGATTCTTTATACCCACTGCGCGGATGCGTGTTATGTGGTAGTTGCCTGTGACAGTGAACGGGAAACGATTGAAAAAGCGGTAGGCCTGCGAAGATTCTTTTACAAAGCCGACGAGCGGTTCTGCTATGCACCTCCGATTTTTGCCTATATCGAAAATACGGAAAAGGCAGCAGCTGTCGCGGCACTCACGACGGCTGAGGCGCGGGCGGATCGCAGAATGTCTTACGGCATCACTCCTTATGGAATGGCAAAAGATCTGTATACTTATCAGAATATTACCGCATCCGATCTGGAGCTGCTGTCCAAAAATGTACATCTTGTGTATGAGGATATTTTCAGTGAAGATGACATTGATGTGGCCGGAGCACTGGAACGGTATAATCTGTTTGAAGTCAACAAGAGCTCCAATCGTGCCAATGCGCTTCATATTCGCTATAAGCTGGCTATGTTGGGCTTGGATTATACCGATGATCCGGAAGTGGCAGAAGAAGTGAATTTGGCCGACTATCTGGATGCCGAAACGCTGGAGCGACTGACTCTGGCAGAACATGACCGTTGGATGGCATTCCTTGAGACCGAGGGTTGGGAAGAGTCCACGATCGAGCAGGTGAATGCATATAAAGCATCCGGAATCAGCAAGGGGCGGCACAACTGCCCGCTGCTGAAACTGCATCCGTATATCTGTCCCTTTGAGGACCTGCAGGAGCGATCGGATCAGTTGGGATTACCGGATTCCACGGTGTATGACAGAGAATTGATTGCGCGTATCCCGGATATCCTGCACGACAAGTGGGGCGTGGCAGGAAAACGATATAAAATCATTAAAATCCAGACTGAGCAGGGAGGATGAATTCGATGGAAGAAAAGAAAGCCAAGCTTGAGAATGTCAGTGATGCATTGCAGGAGATTGAGGTGTTGAAGCAGAACTACGAGTATGAACCGATGTATACCAAGTTTGAGGCTTACAACGGCGACGAACCGTATTTGTTTGTCAGCTATTCTCATAGAGATACCGCAAAGGTGTATCCCATTCTGGATGCCTTGTACGATAAGAAATACCGCATCTGGTACGATGAGTCCTGTGAGAACGGAAACGACTTCCGTGATGAACTGCGCCACCGTATTGAAAAGGCTGAGGCTGTGATTCTGTTCGTTTCGGCTGCATCCATGGCATCCCCTTTCTGCGGCATGGAAATCATTGTTGCCCGTGAAAATGGAAAGCGCCTGTATCCGATTTATCTGGAAGATTCCGTCGTTCCCCCGGCCTTTGAGATTCTGCTTGGCAATACCCATCACAGTATGGCTGATGATATGGACAAGCTGATGAAGTCCATGGTGCGCGATCTGCCGGCAGCTGCCATGGATCGCCTGACCACCAATGAGGGCAAGCTGGAAAAGTGCGAGGACAACGGCAGAAGCATTGAAGTGGACGAGGGCATCACCGTAGTCTGTGCCGGCGCTTTCAAGGAGCGTCGTGCCCTGCACAACATCAAGCTGCCCGAATCTCTGGTGGAAATCGAGGAGGAGAGCTTCCGCGGCTGCAGCAATCTGGAGTCCATGACCATTCCTCCCCGGACTCTGCGCATTGGTGAAAGTGCCTTCCGCGACTGCGTCAATATGACCACTCTGGTGGTTCAAAGCAGCAAGACCAAGATCGGTGAGCGCGCCTTTGAAAACTGCGCCTCGCTGAGTGACGTCACCCTGCCCGATGGCATGACTGAGTTGTACGGCGGCGCCTTCAACAGCTGTAAGAGTCTGAAGAAGATCCGCCTGCCTCAGAACCTGACCGTGCTTGGTGAGAGCGCCTTCTCCGACTGTGTGGGTCTGGAGTCTGTGGAGATTCCCGAAAGCGTTACCAAAATTGACGATCTGGTGTTCAACGGCTGCACCAGCCTGGCCAAGGTGGAGCTGGCCGATGGTCTGAAGAAGATCGGCAAGGGCGCTTTCAAGAACTGCAAGTCCCTGACCAAGATCGAGATTCCCGCAACCGTGACCAGCATGAGCGAAGCGCTGTTCCGTGGCTGCGAATCGCTGAAGTCCATCAAGGTTTCCCCCAAGAACAAGCACTATAAGTCAGCTCCCTCCAAGAGTGACGGCAAAGATCACGTTCTGTTCAACAAGAACAAGTCGGTGCTCATTGCTTATCCTGCCGCCAGCCGCGATCTGTTGTACGATATTCCTGACAGCGTAACCAGCATCAGCGACTGGGCCTTCTGTGAGTGCAGAAAACTCAACCGCATCTTCATTCCCGACAGCGTTTATGAGATCGGCGAAGGTGCATTCTGCAACTGTGCCCAG
>JAZNNV010000008.1:0-5108 GCA_045580465.1 Faecousia sp. | reverse complement strand
GGTGCTGCAAAAGGAAGGGCTGAATAACGTTCTATGCGTTGTCACCCGCTATTTCGGCGGCATTCTGCTGGGGGCGGGCGGCTTGGTTCGTGCCTACACAAAGGGTGCAAAGATCGCCGTGAATGCCGCCGGAAAGTCCATGAAGCGGGTGTGGTCGGTGCTGTATGTGCCGTGTCCTTATAGCTTTTACGAGCGTGTGAAGCTGGAGGTCGCCGCATTCGGCGGCATCATCCGCAACACGGAATTCACATCGGAAGTAGAACTGGAAATACTGGTTGCCGCGCCTCAAAAGCAGGCATTTTTGGATCGCCTGACGGACATGAGCGCCGCGACCATAGAAGGTATGGAAACCGGGCAGGAATATCGGGCATTCCCGGTAGGTGAGGAGTGAACGTCATGACAGTACGGGAAGAGCTGGAACAGCTGGAGCACCGCCGACTCAATCCGTTGGCAGCGTTTGCTGACGAGAGCAAGGGTCGCCCGATGCCGGAGGAGACGGATGAGGAGGCTGTCCGCACCTGCTATCAGCGGGACGTGGACAAGATCATCCATTCCAAGGCGTTTCGCCGCCTGATGCACAAAACGCAGGTATTTCTGCGCCCTGAGGGTGATCACTACCGCACGCGCATGACCCACACCATCGAGGTTTCCCGCATTGCCCGCACCATCGTGCGCGCTTTGGCGCTGAATGAGGATCTGACGGAAGCCATCGCGCTGGGTCACGATCTGGGACATACACCCTTCGGACACGCAGGCGAGTCTGCGCTGTCGGACTGTCTGGGTAAGCCCTTCAGTCACAACGAGCAGAGTCTTCGCGTGGTGGACGTTTTGGAGAAGAACGGTCAGGGCTTGAATTTGAGCTATGAGGTCCGTATGGGTATCGTAGGTCACACGGGTCCATACATTCCCGAAACGCTGGAGGGTCAGGTGGTCCGCCGCTCCGACCAGATCGCCTATGTCAATCATGACATCGATGATGCCATCCGTGCCGGTATCCTTTCCGGGGATGACATTCCGAGAGATATTGTGGAAATTTTGGGCAATAACCACAGCCAGCGGCTGAACACACTGGTGTGTGATATGATCAATGTTTCCCGCGAGGCAGGCGCCATCTGTCTGTCGCCGAAGGTCGAAAAGGCGTTGGCAGATCTGCGGGCGTTTATGTTTGAGCGGGTCTATTACAACCCCGTTGCAAAGGGGGAGGAGAGCAAGGCGAAGAAAATGCTCGCCCAGCTTTACGGGTACTACATTGCCCATCCTGAAGCACTGCCGGAGGATTTCCAACCGCAGCTTTCCTTTGACGGCATGGAGCGCACTGTCTGCGACTACATCGCCGGTATGACTGACAAGTACGCGGTGGACAAATACACGCAAATTTTCATTCCGATGGGCTGGAACGTCCGCGGATAATGTAAAAATGATGAAAGGAGGCGGTAATCGTGGCATTTCCGCCCGCATTTATTGACGAACTGGTTGCCCGCAATCCCATTGAGGACGTGGTCGGGCAGTATGTGACATTGCGCCGTGCAGGTGCGAATATGTTTGGACTTTGCCCGTTCCATGGGGAGAAGACCGCCTCGTTCTCAGTTGCGCCCGACAAGGGCATCTACTACTGCTTTGGCTGCCATAAGGGCGGCGGCGTCATCAACTTCCAGATGGAAGTGGAGGGACTCAGTTACCCCGATGCAGTCCGGGCGTTGGCAAAGCGTGCCAGCATGCAAGTGCCGGAGGATGAGCAGTATCAGTCCCGTTATCGCCAGCAGGAGCGTCTGTGGGCGCTTCACAAGGAAGCGGCGCGGTTTTTCCATGCCCAGCTCTATGCACCCGTGGGCAAGGCAGCGCTGGAATACGCCTTGGGCAGAGGCATGTCCAAGTCCATTCTGACTACCTTCGGTGTGGGCTATGCGCCCGATGGCTGGGATAACCTTATCCGTGCCATGAAGGCGAAAGGCTACACCGATCAGGAGCTGATCGACGCGGGTCTTGTGACGGTGTCTCAGAAGAACAACACGAAGATTTTTGACCGTTTCCGTGACCGGCTGATGTTCCCCATCATCGACGTGCGTGGCAACGTCATCGGCTTTGGCGGTCGTATTATCAAAAAGGACTCCGAGGCGGCAAAGTACCTCAACTCTCCCGAAACGCTGATCTTCAACAAGCGGAAGAATCTTTTCGGCTTGAATCTGGCAAAAAAGAGCAAGCAGGGCTTCCTGATCCTTGTGGAGGGCAATATCGACGTCGTTTCGCTGCATCAGTACGGCTTTGACAATGCCATTGCATCTTTGGGTACGAGCCTTACAGAGGAGCAGGCAACGCTGATGACCCGCTATGCCGATCAGGTGGTACTTATCTACGATGGCGATGCGGCAGGTCAGAATGCCACCAAGCGTGCCATCCCGATCCTTGAAAAGGCAGGTCTGCAGGTCAAGGTGCTGCAGATCAAGGACGCAAAAGACCCCGATGAATTTTTGAAAATGTTCGGTGCGGACAGATTTAAGCTCCTTTTGGAGGATTCGTCCAACCGTGTGGAATACCAGCTCAATGCCATCGCAAAAAAGTACGATCTGCGGATCGATGATGAAAAGGTGAAGTATCTGCAGGAGTCTGCTGACCTGATCGCATCTCTTCCGAGTGCCGTGCAGCGCGAGGTCTACGGCACACGTGTGGCGGAGCATGCGGGCATCAGTGGGGATGCCATGAAGCTGGAGATCGGCAGAGCGTTCAAGCGCAGACAAAGCCGGGAGAAGAAAAAGCAGGAGAAGATCGATCTGTCGCCTGCGCAGAATCTGCAGCCCAGAAGCCGCACGATCCGCTATGACAACATGAAGTCCGCCATGGCAGAGGAGAGCGTGCTGGCAATGGCATTTCGCGATCCGTCGCTGCTGGATCATGTCGGCGGGCTGAAGGCGGAGTTCTTCTCCTCGGAGCTGCTGGGACGTGTTTACCGGCAGCTGATGCAGCGCCATGCCCAGAATCTTGAGGTTTCACCGGCGGTGCTGGAGGAGCTGTCTGCTGAAGAAATGTCCCACATTGTGGGCATTACCCAACGGCTGCAGGGACCTGCCGGCGAGCAGGCGTTTGCCGATTGCGTGCGCATCATTTGCGCGGAGCATCAGGCGGCATCTGTCAGCTCGGAGGATGATCTGCTTGCACTGCAGAACAGACTGAAGGAAAGAAAAGGAATGAAAGAATGACCGATTTGCCTACCAAGGAAAAAGCTGCACCGATCAATGCGGGTGATGCTGATGTACGGCAGTATCTGAGTGAAATACGGCGTTATCCCCGTCTGGAGCCTCAGCAGGAGCTGGAGCTTGCGAAGCGCTGCGCCCAGGGGGATGAGGAAGCCATCCGTCAGCTGGTCAATTCCAATCTGCGGCTGGTGGTTTCCGTGGCACGGGAATACGCGGGTCGCGGTGTGCCGCTTCAGGACCTCATTCAGGAGGGAAGTATCGGACTGCTGGCTGCGGCGAGAAAATATGATTATACGTTGGAATTTCGTTTTTCTACTTACGCAACGAAATGGATCCGGCAGGGGGTGACCCGCTGCCTGAAGAACCACGCCAATCTGATCCGTGTACCGACACACACCGCTGAGCGTATTCGTAAAATCGTACAGACACGCACAGCCCTCTGGCAGGAAAACGGCGAAGAGCCGACGGATGAGCAGCTTGCCGCTGCCTGTGAGATTTCTGTCGAGAAGCTGCAGCAGCTGCGTTCCCTTTATCCCGAGATCCGTTCGCTGGATGCTTCCGTTGGTGAGGATGATGTTCCCATGGGTGCTGTGGTGGAGGATCTGCAGACACCGCAGCCATTTGAAACGCTGGTTCGTGAGGAATTGACGCGAACGATCAACGGTCTGCTGCAGATGCTCACGCCCCGCCAGCAAGAGGTTTTGGTGCTGCGCTTCGGTATGCACGACGGCATCTGCTATTCTTTCGAGCAGATCGGAAAAAGCCTCGACATTTCCAAGGAACGGGCGCGGCAGATCACGCAGGAAGCCATCGAAAAATTACAAAAGCTGGGCGCAAGCATGGGGCTGGAGGATTTTTTGGAATGAATCAACTGGAATTTACATTTGAAAAATCGGACTGGGAGCAGGTAATTGATGAGATCCCCGCCGGCGGTTCGCTGGATGCGGTCCGTTTCCTGACTGTGATGGAATCGCAGGACGAGCAGGAGCTGGAAGCGACGCTTGCACAGCTGGACGAAAAGGATATTCTGCTGGATATTTCCAAGCTTGAAAGCTTTGCCGGATCTTCTGATACGGCGGTGCGCCTGCGTTTTGAAAAGCAGCTGGTTTCCGAAGGAAAACTGCCCGGTGGTCTGGAGCAAAACGACCCCCTGCGGCTGTATCTGGAGGAGATCGCGGCACTGCCTGTCTGTGGTGATCCACAAGTGCTTGCGCAGCGCTATTTGGAAGGGGATGAGTCAGTTGTTCCGCAGCTGACCAATCTGATGCTGTCAGCTGTGGCAGAGCAGGCATTCTCCCTTGCAGGGCGCGGTGTGCTGCTGCTTGATCTGCTGCAGGAGGGAGGACTCGGTCTGTGGGAGGCGATCCTTTCCTATCAGGGCGGCGATTTTGAGCGACATTGCAGCCGTTATATTCAAAGAACGCTACACAAGACGTTGGTGCTGCATTCCCGGGAATTCGGTGTGGGTCAGCGGATGCGTCAAATGATGGAGGACTACCGGGCGGTGGATGAGCGTCTGCTTGGCGACCTTGGTCGCATTCCCACTGTCCCCGAGATCGCGCAGGAGCTGCATCTGTCGGTAGAGGCAACGGCAACGGTTGCTGAAATGGTTGAGATCGCCCGCCGGGTGAACATGGCAAAGCAAGAGCCGGAGCCGGAGGAAGAGGAAATTGCCGAAACCCAGGCGGTGGAGGATACTGCCTACTTCCAGATGCGCCAGCGGATCGGAGATCTGCTCAGCACGCTGGATGAACTGGACGCAAAGATTTTGTCCTCGCGCTTTGGACTTGAGTCAGGGCTGCCCCTGAGCGCGGCAGAGACCGGCAAAAAGCTGGGCTTGACCCCGGATGAAGTGACTGCACGGGAAGCAGCTGCCCTTCAAAAGCTGCGCAATCAGTAAAGAGAGGTAAAGATTAT
>JAZNNV010000007.1:0-4759 GCA_045580465.1 Faecousia sp. | reverse complement strand
ACGACATGGCTACGATCCGACTTCTGTCCATCCTCATGGAGACTATGCGCCGTGAGGGCTTTGAGTTCTCCGTTTCCACCCCCCGTGTGCTGACCAAGCTGATCGACGGCAAGCTCTGCGAGCCGATGGAGCGAATGGTCGCAGACGTTCCCGAGGAATGTATGGGCGCGGTCATCGAAAAGATGGGCAAGCGCAAGGGCGACCTTTTGGGCATGACCCCTATGGGCAACCGTTACCGCTTGGAATTTCTCGTTCCCTCCAGAGGTCTTTTCGGCTATCGCAGCGAATTTTTGACCGACACCCGGGGCGAGGGCATCATGTCCTCCGTTCTTGACAGCTACGCACCCATGAAGGGCGAGATCGAGCGACGTCAGTACGGCTCTCTGGTGTCCTTTGAAACGGGCGAAGCCTGCACCTACGGTCTTGCCGCGGCGCAGGAGCGCGGTGCGCTGTTCATCGGACCGGGTACGCCGGTGTATGCGGGCATGGTGGTTGGCATCTGCAGCCGCAACGAGGATATGAACGTCAACGTCTGCAAGAAGAAGCAGCTGACCAATATGCGTGCCTCCGGCTCGGACGAGGCGCTGCGCCTGACCACGCCCCGGATCTATTCGCTGGAGCAGTGCCTTGAATTTTTGGCAGACGACGAGCTTTTGGAATGCACCCCCAAGAGCCTGCGCATCCGCAAGCGGGAGCTGGATCACAGCCAGCGCATGCGCGAGCTGATGAAAAAGCGCGCACAGGAAAATGGATAATAAAAATCTCCCCTTTTACAGGGGAGATTTTTTTGCGGGCGGATGGTATCCGCCCCTACGATAGGATATGCAATAAATTTATCATTTGTAATTTTTAATTATAAATTACTTTCTGTATCGGCTGCAGAAGCGGCAGGTGGGGTCTTTGCAGAGGGTGGCGAGAGGATCGTCCCGGAACATGGCTTGTCCCACCTCGTACAGCTCCTCCAGCGAAATGCGGTAGATCTTTCCGTTGCCAAGGGGTGCGCAGTGGATCTTTAAGCCCCGGGCGACAGCTTCCCCGTAGAAGTCGTTGTTGCCAAGGTTATCGTAGAAATTGCGGTGACCGGGCAGGTGCTTTTCGATGATCGCCGTGCGGGGTTCGCCTGTTTTGTCGATGTACTTGAAGATCGCCGGATTCAGGTAAGGCACGTCGTTCAGCGTTTCCAGCAGATGCACGAAGGTGTTGGAATTGAGACCGCAGCCGAGGAACACCACCGAGCCGTGCTTTTCCAGTGCCTTCATCAGGGGCGAGGTCGCGCCGGTGGGCGTGTCCAAAAACGCCTGCCCGGCAGTCAGCTCTGCCGCGTTTTTACCCAACGCCGCCCATTCATGGGTGGGATGTCCCGTGCGGCTGGCATCGGCTCTTGCCGCCATTGCCCGGGAGAGTGCGCCGGTGTTGATGGTGGCATCACGAAGCGCGCCGTCCGGGCGGGTGTCATAGGGACGGAAGTTCATCGCCGTATTCACAACGCCCTCAAAGCCGATGTAGGGACGGGCAAAAATCGGCACGAGGAACGTACCATCCTCGCCCACCGCCTGCCGCAATGCCTCGATGGCGGTATCCGCGGACAGATGACCGAGGTTGGTCAGACCTGCATGCACCAGCAGGGTCTCTCCCTCCCGGACACCCACGGCACGAAGTGCCGCGGCGAGCTTGTCAGCGGTCAGTTCGTCCTTTTCCGTAACGGAAAGATAGCCCGCATCCGCCAGCTTCAGGCAGGTGTGCAGGTAGGAACGGATGGTCGCTTCGTCATGGATCTGACCGATGTCCCACTCCGCTTCCCGGAGGAGAGTCTTGAAGTCCTTTTTGCCGTCCATGCGGCTGGCGATATCCGCAAGGGTGCGATAAATGATCGAGCCGGGCATGGAGAAGCGGTTTTGGTAGGGGATCTTCACCTGATCGTGGGGCAGACCCACCGTCAGGCGGGTGAAAATGAAATTCTCGCTGTAATCGTACCAGCTTTTTAGGGCGTGGTTTACATAATCCGGTAAAATCTTTTCCTTTGCCGCAGGCAATACGCCGGGCAGTGCCGGGACAGTCAGGCTGTCGGCGGCTTCGTCGATGGCGCTGTCATCGCTCCACAGGTGCAAGCCCCGGATGCGGTTCTGCTCCCGCAGGAGCAGGTATTCCATCTTTGCCGCGGCATCCTCCGGGCAGCGAACACTTACCTTTGCCGCTTCTTCCAAAGTGCGCTTCGCGTGTGCCACCGCGCTGGGCAGCAGTGCCTTGATCTCCTCTGCAGTCAACGTTGCCATGGCGCAGACCCACGTGGTGCTGATCATGGCATGGGCGGCAAATCGCTCCGGGTCCCACGCGCTCTCGTCCTGACAGGAATTGTGATGGACGCGGGCTGCGCTGTGGGGGTAGCTGGGCCACACCGTGGGCAGACCCACCGTGGCATCCCCGAGGAAGCAGTCGTCACCAAGGAAGCGGTGGGACTTGTTTTCCAGATTCATCCAGCTGAACATGGTATTTGCCGCGTCGGTGACCGCATGTAAGATCACATTGCCCGGATAGCCGTAAGGCTTGCGGTGGCTGTAATAGTCCGGCGCTTCATACATCTCAAGGCTCATGGGCAGATGCTTTGCGCCATGGATGCCGTCCATGTTGATTGCGCCGATGGTCTTGTCCTCCAGCTTGCCGCCGAAATGCTCGGCGACCGCGGCAAAGCCGTACATTTCCGCGCCGAAAATGACACGGACGGAATATTTGAGTTTTTTCTGCTTTGCAAGCTCCCGCAGGCACTTCAGCACGCCCACGCAGGCGATGACGCCGTTGGAATTGTCGTCCACCAGCGGCTCGTAAAGATGGGCAAGCAGCCAGATCTCCCGCTTGTCCTCGCCCTCAATGGCAGCGGTGACCGCAGGAAGGGTGGATTCATAGCGATGACCGTCGGATTCCGCCCGGACGAACACCGCGCCGTTTTCACAGGCAAGGCGCAGTCTGCGACCGGTGCGGGGCGTGATCTGATAGCCGATGAAATCCCGATCCTCGGCGATCACATGCCACGTATTCGTTTCCGTGCCGGCGTTGATCCATGCAACGGAGTCCGGCGTGCCGTCGGGATTCTCGAGAAAATCCGACACCCAGCCGATGGCACCCAAGTCTGCCATCATCTTCATGACCGCGCCCAGCGGACGGGTCATGGGATTCAAAAGCACAAAGCAGCCCCGTACATCAAAGCCCGCGCGCATCTGCGCTTCAGTGACCAGCTGCGCCTTGATGCCGCCGGGGGGCGTGGAAACAGAGCCTTTGACCGCCATCAGCGGCTCTCTTTCAAAATCCGAGATCAGGGGATCGTCGATACCGGCGACGGGGGTCAGGAGCGTCAGCTTCATGCGGGAAACATCCCAGCCAAGGGGCATGCACTTATCCTGATAAGCAGTCTTTCCGTCTGCCGGGAAGTGGAGTATTTCCGCTTCAAAGCCCTCCTGCTTCAGAAGGTCGCAGGCATACTGCGCCTCCTGATGGTAGGCAGGAAAGGTCTGCTTCCGGGCAATGCGGAACAGCTTCAGCACATGCTCGTTCAGAAATTCCGTGTCCAGATTTTCCCGTACAAAGGATAATAATTTTTCCATCATTCTGCTCCTTAAAATCCCTCTTGGCGACGCTGCTTGCGAAGCTGCTTGCGCTTTTGGGCGGCTTCGTTTTCACGGCGCTGCTCCTCCGTTTCGATCAGCAGCTCCGGCACTTCCATGGGCTTTCCCTTACAGTCGATGCAGACCATGTCGATATAAGCCCGGTTGATCAGCTCCCGTTTACCGCTGAGCAGCTCCCGATAGGTATCCACCCGCACCTCCATGGAGCTGCGTCCCACATAGGTCACCCAGCCCTCCAGCACGATCATATCGCCGGAGTAGGCAGGTGCCTGAAACTGCAGATTGTCGATGGCGGCGGTGGTGACTGTCGCGCCGCAATGGCGGATGGCAACGATGCCCGCCAACTCATCGATCCACTTCAAAAGCTGACCGCCGAAAAGCCGCCCGTAGTGGTTGATATGGGCAGGGCAGATCAGATACTGCTGCTGGGTACGGGAGTCTTCCACTTTTTTCACAGGTCTCATAAGAAGTTCCTTTCTGTGGTGCGTTTCTAGGGCAATCATAGCAGAACCGCTTTGAAATTGCAATGTTTTTGTTGACATGTGCAGCCGCATGTGGTAGACTTCAGGTAACAAAACAATCTGGATAGAGGTGCGTCGCATCATCAGTACCGCCGCCGTGAGGTTCTCGCAAAACTGTGGCTGTCGGAAAAGGGATCGTCGCCGAAGAAGATCGAGGCGAAAGATCCTTCTGGGCAGACCCGGGAATACCGGTCTGACTGTCGCGTCAGCGGAGTGCTATCGTTTTTCAGCAGGGCAGGCTATGGGCTTGCTGTGCTTCGATGGCCGATGCTTGCATCGGTTACTTTTTTTATCTGTAAAGGAGACCACGTTATGAAGAAAAACAGCATTTTTAAGGGTGTAGCCACCGCGCTCATTACCCCTTTGAACGATAAAGGTGTTGACTACGAAGCTCTGGGCAAGCTGATCAACTGGCAGATCGATGCAGGCATAGACGCGCTGGTCATCTGCGGCACCACCGGCGAAGGCTCTACGCTGACCGATGCAGAGCATCGGGAGGTTTTGAAGTATTCCCTGGAGGTCGCCGCCGGTCGTGTTCCCATGATCGCCGGCACCGGCTCCAACGACACCGCCTACGCGATCGAGCTGACCAAATTCGCAGCTGACCTTGGCTACAATGGC
>JAZNNV010000006.1:0-8080 GCA_045580465.1 Faecousia sp. | reverse complement strand
CAATGCGGCTATGCCATCGTGCAGGAAGCCGAGGGTGATGTTGTTGTGATGAACACCTGCGCCATCCGTGAGCACGCAGAGCAGCGTGTCTTCGGTAATCTGGGCGCGCTGACCCACACCAAAAAGCGCCATCCGGCGCAGAAGATCTTTCTGTGCGGCTGCATGGCAGGTCAGCAAAAGGTCTCCGAGCGCATCCGCAAAAGCTACCCCTATGTGGACGGTGTTTTCTCCACCCATCATCTGTGGCAGTTCCCGGAAATTCTTTGGAACGTACTGAGCCGAAAAAAACGCCAGTTCTATGTAGAGGATGAACCCGGCTCTATTTCCGAGGGCATCCCACAGGTTCGTGACAACACCCTGAAAGCATGGGTCTCCATCATGTACGGCTGCAACAATTTCTGTACTTACTGCATCGTCCCCTACGTCCGCGGACGGGAACGCAGCCGCAAAAAAGAGGACATTCTCGCCGAGTGCCGTGAGCTGATCGCCAAGGGCTACAAGGACATCACCCTTTTGGGTCAGAATGTCAACTCCTACGGCAAGGATCTGGATGAAAAGGTCGACTTTGCAGACCTTCTGTCGGAAATTGCCGCCATTGAGGGCGATTTTCTCATTCGCTTCATGACCAGCCATCCCCGGGATGCAGGCAAGAAGCTGTTTGACACCATGGCAGCCAATCCCAAGATCGCAAAGCAGCTGCATCTTCCCTTCCAGTCCGGCTCTTCCCGGGTGCTGAAAGCCATGAACCGCCATTATGACCGGGAAAAGTATCTGGAAGCGGTCCGCTACGCCAAATCCGTCATGCCGGAGCTGGTGTTGACCTCCGATGTGATCGTGGGCTTCCCCGGCGAAACGGAAGAGGAATTCGAGGAGACCATTTCCCTCATCGAGGCGGTCCGCTACGATTCTCTGTTCACCTTCATTTTCTCCCTCCGTACCGGCACCCCTGCCGCCACTATGGAGGATCCCACGCCCAAGGAGGAGAAAAGCCGCCGTTTCGACCGGCTTTGCGCTGTCCAGAATGCCATTTCCGAGCAGATCCATCAGGAATATGTGGGCAAACGCTTGCGCTGTCTCGTGGACGGCTGCGACAAGGGCTTTCTGACTGCCCGCACCGAAGGGGGCAGACTGGTCCGCTTTGAAGGAAACGCGGAACTGATCGGTTCTTTCCAATATCTCACCGTCACCGGCTCCACCACATGGAGTCTGACCGGTACTCTTTCCGACAAGGAGTGATACTGTGGCTACACAGAGTAACGAACTGACGCCCATGAAGCGTCAATACAACGAAATCAAGGAACGCAACAGCGATTGCATTCTCTTTTTCCGTCTGGGTGATTTCTACGAAATGTTTGACGAGGATGCCAAGATCGCATCCCGGGAGCTGGATCTGACCCTGACCACCCGTGACCGGGGCAAGCCCAAGGAAGAACAGACCCCCATGTGCGGTGTGCCGTACCACAGCGTCGATGCCTACATCGCCCGTTTGGTGCAAAAGGGCTACAAGGTCGCCATCTGTGAGCAGCTGCAGGATCGCGCCACCACCAAGGGTCTTGTGGAGCGTGACATCACCCGCATCGTCACCCCCGGTACAGTCACGGAAAGCTGCATGCTGGAGGAGAGCCGCAACAATTACTACGCTTGCCTTTACGGCGAGGACGGCAAGTTCGGTCTTGCCTTCTGCGATATCTCCACTGGCGCGTTTTTTGCCACCACCTGCGCCGACGCCGCGGCTGTCGCATCGGAGCTGGGTCGCTTTGCCCCCGCGGAAATTCTGCGCTGCAACGCTTCCGATCCCATGATCGACGACGCCATCTTCCGCCGTTTGAGCTGCTGCGTGAATGAAGGAGCAGAGGAACAATTCACCCTTTCCCTTTCACAGGCGGTGCTGGAATCCCACTTCAGTGCTACTGTGGAAGCGCTGGGGCTTGCAAGCTTCCCTGCGGCGCTCATTGCCAGCGGCACACTGCTGAAGACCCTGCTGACACTGCAAAAGAACGATCTGGCGCACATCCGTCAGCTGCAATACTACACCACCGGCCGCTTTATGGAGCTGGACATGGATGCCCGGCGCAATCTGGAGCTGACCGAGACCATGCGTGCCAAGGAAAAGAAGGGCAGCCTGCTTTGGGTGCTGGACAAGACCCGCACCGCCATGGGCGGCAGAATGCTGCGCAGCTGGCTGGAAAAGCCGCTGCTTGACCCTCTTGAGATCGAGCGCCGCCTGAGCGCCGTGGAGGAGCTGGTGGAATCCACCATCCAGCGCAGCGAGCTGATCGAAGCCCTGCGGGACGTATCGGACTTTGAGCGTGTCATGACCCGCATCGTCACCGGCACAGTCAACTGCCGCGACCTTCTTGGTCTTGCCCGTGGTCTGCGGGCACTGCCTGCAGTAAAGGCACAGCTTGCGCCGCTGGACTCCGCACTGCTGAAAAAACTGAACGAGTCCATCGATTCTCTCGAAGATTGCGCTTCCTTTATTGAAAACACCATTGTGGACGAGCCGCCGCTGACCGTCCGTGAGGGCGGCATCATCCGCGATGGCGCAAACGCCGAAGTAGACCGCCTGCGCAGCATTATGAACGGCGGCAAGGATATCATCCTTGCCATCGAAGCACAAGAGCGGGAAAAGACCGGCATCCGCACCCTGAAGGTCAGCTACAACCGGGTCTTCGGCTATTACATTGAAGTATCCAAGTCCTTCATTGACCAAGTGCCTCAGGACTACATCCGCAAGCAGACCCTTGCCAACTGCGAGCGCTACATCACACAGGAGCTAAAGGAGCTTGAAAATCAGGTGCTGACCGCCAAGGATCAGCTGACCGCCCTTGAATACCAGCTGTTCCAGCAGCTGCGGGAAGCCCTTGCATCTCAGGCAGCACGTGTCCAGCTGACCGCTGCAGCAGTTGCATCTGTGGATGCGCTGTGCAGCCTTGCAGCCGTTGCGGTGCAGCAGGGCTATTGCCGTCCCGAGATCACCATGAACAACGAGATCTCCATCACCGACGGTCGTCACCCGGTGGTGGAAAGGATGCTCAATGACTCCTTGTTCGTCCCCAACGATACGGAGCTGGGTCGCGCGGACCATCTGGTGAGCATCATCACCGGCCCCAACATGGCAGGTAAATCCACCTACATGCGTCAGGTGGCGCTGATCGTGCTGATGGCGCAGATCGGCTCCTTCGTGCCTGCCCGCAGCGCCCGCATCGGCATCGTTGACCGCATTTTCACAAGAATCGGCGCCAGCGATGACCTTGCATCCGGTCAGTCCACCTTTATGGTGGAGATGTCCGAAGTGGCATCCATTTTGAAATATGCCACCTCCAAGAGCCTGCTGATCCTGGACGAGATCGGTCGCGGTACATCCACCTACGATGGCATGGCGATCGCCCGGGCGGTGCTGGAATATGCCGCCAACCCCAAAAAGCTGGGGGCGAAGACCCTCTTTGCCACCCACTATCACGAGCTTTCCACCATGGAAGACCGCCTTCCCAATGTAAAAAACTACAACATCGCCGTCAAAAAGCGGGGCGACAAGATGATCTTCCTGCGTAAGATCGTCCCCGGCTCGACGGATGACAGCTACGGTGTCGAGGTCGCGAAGCTGGCAGGTCTGCCTGCAGCCGTGGTGACCCGCGCCCGGGAGATCCTTGCGGAGCTGGAAAGTGAAGCCGGCATCGTGCGCATTGAAAAAGCGGTGGAAGCAGAGGATCAGATGAGCATGCTGGATCTGCGGGGTCAGCAGCTTTGCGATGCCCTTGCCGCCATCACCGTGGAAACGCTCACGCCCATCGAAGCCATGAACGAGCTTTATAAGCTCAAGAAAATGCTGAATGAATAACACCGACTTTTTCGACTGTCCCCTCTCCCGGCGGGAAAAGCTGTACGGCACAGTCTGGCTGCTGTTTGAAACGCTGCTGTTTTCCCATATCCTGCAGCTTCTCAACAGCCTTCTGCCCACACCCCTGCCACAGGCGGAGATCAATTTTCTGTTTTTCATCGTCAATTTCGCCGCAGTTGCATTCATTTTAAGAGAATACCTGACAGAGCAGCTGCGGCTGATCCCGGAAACGATCAGTCGGATCATCATGACCGTGATTGTTGGTTTTCTCGCCTATTTCATGGCGAATATTCTGGTCAGCAGTTTGCTTTTGGAGCTTGACCCTTCTTTCGCCAGTATCAACGACGATGCTGTTTCCGATCTGGTGGCGGAGAATTTCCCGCTGATGTTTTTCGGAACGATCATTCTCGTTCCCATTGCGGAGGAGTGCCTGTTCCGGGGCGTTGTGTTCCGGGGCTTGTATGACCGCAGCCCCGCCCTTGCATGGGTGGCTTCCGTCCTGCTGTTTGCAGCGGTGCATATTTTGGGCTACATTGGCGACGCTTCTCCCCTGCGGCTGCTGCTGTGCCTGATTCAGTATCTGCCGGCGGGTGTCTGCCTTGCCGCAAGCTACCGTCTGTCCGGCTCTCTTCTGTCTCCCATTCTCATTCATGCCGCGGTCAATTTCGTCGGCATGATCGCCATGAGGTGATAAAATGCCTAAAATCATTCAATTATCCCAGCACGTTGCCAATTTGATCGCCGCCGGCGAAGTGGTGGAAAGACCCGCCTCCGTCGTCAAGGAGCTGCTTGAAAACGCCGTCGATGCCGGCTCGTCCAAGGTCACCATTGAGACCAAGAACGGCGGCATGACCTTTCTGCGGGTCACCGACAACGGCTGCGGCATGAGTCCCGAGGATGCCAAAACCGCCTTTTTGCGCCATGCCACCTCCAAGCTGCGTACCGCAGAGGATCTGGCTGCCATCGGCACCATGGGCTTCCGCGGTGAGGCGCTTGCCGCCATCGCATCGGTCAGCCGCATTGATCTGATGACCAAGACGCCCGGCAGCATCTCCGGCTTTGATCTGCATCTGGAAGCCGGTCAGATCACCGACGAGGCGGAGATCGGCTGCCCCGACGGCACTACTATCGTCATCCGGGATCTGTTTTTCAACACCCCCGCCCGGATGAAATTCATGAAGGCGGATACCGTGGAAGCCGGTCGTGTCACCGCCGCCGTGCATATGCAGGCACTGGCGCACCCCGAGGTGGCTTTCACCTATCTGCGCGACGGCAAGCAGATGCTCTCCACTCCCGGCTCCGGCAATCTGGAGGATGCGGTCTACTGCGTCTACGGGCGCGAGTGCGCCAAGATGGCAAAGGTGGACAGCCGTTGGGAGGGCTACCGCCTGACCGGCTTTGTTTCCAAGCCTACGGACGCCCGTCCCAGCCGCAATCTGCAGACCTTTTTCGTCAACGACCGCCCCGTCCGTTCCAAGCTGCTGATCGCAGCATTGGAGGAGGCATACCGCAATCAGCTGATGGTGGGCAAGTTCCCCGCCTGCGTGCTGCATCTGTGCCTGCCGGCAAACGCGGTGGACGTGAATGTTCACCCCGCCAAAACGGAAGTGAAATTTCTCTCTGAAAAGGCAGTTTTCGACTGCGTACACTACGGCGTTCTGGCAGCCCTCAACGCCCAGTCTGACCGACCCCAAGTGCAGTTCAAAGCACCGCCCGCACCTCCCGCTCCCGCAGCGAAGCCCGCTGCACCCAAGCAGGAGGGCTTCTTCCGCACCATGAACGCGGAAGAGTTCCGCAATTTCTCTGCCGCCATGCAGGACGCGCCCCAGCCGAAGCCGGCAGCTGCCGCTGCTACCTTCCACGCTGTGGAGCGTCAGCACTCCCTGCCGGTGCGGGACAGCGCCGTCACTCCCGTCGTCACGCCGCCCCCCGTCAAGCCCATGCCCATGCCGGAAGCACCCGCTATCCCGGAGGTGACGGAGCAGGCAGCCCTCGAAATGCCGCCGGAAATCCCGTGGCGCATGGTGGGCGAGCTTTACAATTCCTATATTCTCGTGGAGCAGGGTGAGGATGCTTTCCTCATCGACAAGCACGCCGCCCACGAGCGCATTCTCTTTGAAAAGCTGAAAAGCAATCAGGAGGCTATCTCGTCGCAGATGCTCCTGACCCCCGTATCCGTGCGGCTCAGTGCCGAAGCGGCAGCGGAGCTTCTGAACAACACCGCCCTGCTGCGGGAGCTGGGCTTTGAGATCGAAGAATTCGGCGACAACACCATTCTGGTGCGCCAGATCCCCATGGATCTGGACACCGGCGATGCCGCCGATGCATTGGAAGCTTTGGCTGCCGATCTGCTGAACGGTCGCCGGGAAAAGACCGATACCGTTCGGGATGAGCTTCTGCACACCGTCGCCTGCAAGGCTGCCATCAAGGCAGGCTGGATCAGCGACGAAAAGGAGCTTCTGGAGCTGGTCAAACAGGTCATGTCCCGGGAAGACCTGAAATACTGCCCTCACGGCAGACCCATCTGCATTTCCTTAAGCAAAAAGCAGCTGGAAAAACAGTTCAAGCGCGCCTGAGGAATTGCCATGGATCGAATCATTTGTATCGCAGGTCCCACCGCCTCCGGCAAGACCGCGCTGGCGGTGGAGCTTGCAAAGGAACTGGGTGGCGAGGTGGTCTCCTGCGACTCCATGCAGGTCTACCGCCGCATGGACATCGGCACCGCCAAGCCCACCCTTGAAGAACGGCAAGGCATCGTCCATCACATGCTTGACGTGGCAGAGCCGGATGAAAGCTTCTCCGTCAGCCGCTACTGTGACATGGCTGCGCCCATCGTCGACGATATTCTTGCCCGGGGAAAAGTCGCCATCATTGCCGGCGGCACGGGTCTATACATGGATGCACTCATCAAGGGCAACGACTTTGCCCCCTGCCCCTCCACCGGTGCACGGGAGCGTCTTGAGCAGCAGGCAGATGCGATCGGCATGGAGGTCATGTTGGAAAAGCTCCGCGCCATCGACCCCGAGGCAGCCTCCAAGCTGCACATCGCTGACCGCAAACGCATCCTCCGCGCACTTGAAGTTTACGAAGAAACCGGCGAGACCATCACCGCCCACAACAAGCGAACCCAATCCATCCCGCCGCGCTACAACCCCCTCTGGCTGGGGCTGGATTTCGAGCCGCGGCAGGCGCTTTATGAGCGCATCGATCTGCGGGTGGGCATGATGCTGGAGCAGGGATTGGTGGAGGAGATCCGCAATTTGCTTGCAAGCGGCGTTCCTGCCAAGGCAACTGCCATGCAGGCAATCGGCTACAAGGAATTTGTGTCCGCCCTCCAAGGAAACGGCACGATCGGGCTTGCAGCCGACGAGGTTCGTCTTGCTTCCCGCCACTATGCCAAGCGGCAGCTGACGTGGTTTCGCCGCAATCCTCAGATCCATTGGCTTACCCGTCATGAAGGCGAAGAAGCCGATGAAATTCTTGCGCAGGCGCGACAGCTTGCACGTCAATTCGACATCTGAAATCTGCTAAGATATGTGTATCCCAAAGAAAGAAGGTATACATATGTCAGAAACAACCAATTTACAGGAAGCCATTTTGAACGAAGTTCGTCGGGAAAAAGTCCCGGTGACGCTGTTTTTGATGAACGGCTTCCAGCTCCGTGGGATCGTCACAGGCTACGACAGCTTTGTGGTGGTGCTGGTAACAGACGGCAAGCAGCAAATGATCTACAAGCATGCCATCTCGACCCTTGCCCCGGTCCGACCGCTCAAGGCAGCTGCTACTGCATAAGCAAAAAGGCGACGGAGAGAAATCCCGTCGCCTTTTTCTGCCCTCAGACAGAAAGGATGTAAAGAAATGTCCATCGCACAAAATATCGCCAATATCCGCACACAAATCGCCGAAGCCGCCCGCGCCGCGGGACGTGATCCCGGTGAGATTTTGCTCTGCGCCGCCACCAAAATGAACGATGCCGATGCCGTCCGCGAAGCGATCGCGGCAGGCGTGGATCTTTGCGGCGAAAACCGGGTGCAGGAACTGACCCAAAAGCTTTCCGAAAATGCCTATCAGGGCGCGCCGGTGCATTTCATCGGTCATTTGCAGACCAACAAGGTGCGCCAAGTGGTGGGAAAGGTCGACCTGATCCAAAGTGTCGACTCCATGCGCCTTTTGGAAGCCATTCAGAAGGAAGCCGCCCGTCAGGGCATCCGGCAGGACATCCTGCTGGAGGTGAACATC
>JAZNNV010000005.1:0-16827 GCA_045580465.1 Faecousia sp. | reverse complement strand
ATAGAGCCTGCGGCGCTCGCCGGAGAGCACCAGCTCATCGTCAAACAGCCCGCAGACCTCACCGGGCAGCTGCAGGGCGGCTTCGTCACGGCAGGTGCATTCACAGACATCCCGCACCTTTGAGCTGAGCACCATGGGATCGAGAACTTCCACCACGGCGGTGGGGCGGTTGGCGTAAAGACGGCTGGCGCCATCTGTGCCGCACAAGCGGGTATCGGAGCGGTAGATGTGGGCGCGGCTGTCCTCACCGCACAGAACAGCCCGCTTGGTAAACACCGCGAGTCCGTAAAGGGCGGCGGGGCGACCGGTGCCGATGGTGGCATCGGCGAGGATGCGGTAGTAGAAGGTCACATCGATGCAATAATGGTTTTTGTCGAACGCCACAGGTTCAACGTCGATATAGGTGTAAAGCAGCTCGGCACAGCGCACCTTCGTGCTTGCCGCAGTGTCCAGCAGGCACTGAGAACCCTTGGTCAAATAGACCCGCAGGTCTTCGATGCAGTCCTTGTCGCGGCAGCTGTCAGTGATTTTTCGGGTGTGGATGGACATTGCCTGCTGCAGATCTTGCGGATTGCAGCGCAGAATGTCCTGACATTGTTCAGCCATATGGATACCTCCCTGATTATGATGGAAGAAGCAGATCGCTTACATGACAGTTTATGCGAAGGCGCGCAGGAAGTGCATTCTTGGCGCGAATTCGACGGAGCGGATCTCCAATACACGGAATATAAAAAGAAAAGGCTTGCCAAGCGGCAGCCTTTGGGTTAAAATAGAGAAAAAAGAGAAAGGATGGTGCATCGATGCCCTCCAAGGAAACCTTAGAGCAAATTGCAGAGCTTTTCAAAGCCTTTGGCGATACCACCCGTGTGCGCATCCTTTGGCTGCTGTTGCAGGAAGAACAATGCGTCGGTCAGATCGCGGATACGCTGGACATTTCCCAGAGCGCGATCTCCCATCAGCTGCGGATCTTAAAGCAGATGCACCTTATTAAAGTTCGCCGGGAAGGCAAAAACGCGCTGTACTCCCTTGCCGATGACCATGTGCGAACCATTTTGCAGATGGGTCTGGAGCATGTAATGGAATAAAAAATCCTGCTGCAAGTCGCAGCAGGATTTTTGTTTATATCAAAGTTCGCAGTTGCCCACGGTTCTGGGGAAGGAGAGGACATCGCGGATGTTGCCGATGCCCGTCAGGTACATGACACAGCGCTCGAAGCCCAGACCGAAGCCTGCGTGGCGTGCAGAGCCGTACTTGCGCAGATCCATGTAGAAGCCGTAGTCCTCGGGGTTCATGCCCAGCTCGCGGATGCGGTTTTCAAGGATCTCGTAGTTGTCCTCACGCTGAGAGCCGCCGATGATCTCGCCGATGCCGGGAACCAGACAGTCCATGGCTGCGACGGTCTTGCCGTCGGGATTCAGCTTCATGTAGAACGCCTTGATGTCCTTGGGGTAATCGGTGACGAACACGGGACGCTTGAAGACCACCTCGGTCAGGTAGCGCTCATGCTCGGTCTGCAGATCACTGCCCCAATGGACGGGGTAGTCAAACTCTGCGTTGTGCTTCTCGAGGATCTCGATGGCTTCCGTATAGGTCACGCGACCGAAGTCGGAGTTGACCACGTGATTCAGTCGCTCCAGCAGACCCTTGTCGATGAAGGAGTTGAAGAACTCCATTTCCTCAGGCGCATGCTCCAGCACATAGGAGATGATGTACTTGATCATATCCTCGGCAAGCTCCATGTCGTCAGCCAGATCGGCAAAGGCGATCTCCGGCTCGATCATCCAGAACTCAGCCGCATGGCGGGTGGTGTTGGAGTTTTCGGCGCGGAAGGTAGGGCCGAAGGTGTAGATGTTGCGGAACGCCATGGCATAGGTCTCACCGTTGAGCTGACCGGAAACGGTCAGGTTGGTGGGCTTGCCAAAGAAATCCTTGCTGAAATCCACCTTTCCGTCCTCGGTCAGGGGGAGGTTGTTCAGGTCGAGGGTGGTGACCTGGAACATCTCGCCTGCACCCTCACAGTCGGAGCCGGTGATCAGGGGCGTGTTCACATAGACAAAGTCACGATCCTGGAAGAACTGGTGGATCGCCATGGCAGCAAGGCTTCTGACACGGAAGACTGCCTGGAAGGTGTTGGTACGGGGACGCAGGTGGGTGATGGTACGCAGAAACTCCATGGAGTGACGCTTGGGCTGCAGGGGATAGTCGCCGGTGTAAGCACCTTCCACGGTGACAGAGCTTGCCTGAATTTCAAAGGGCTGCTTGGACTCGGGAGTCAGCACCACAGTACCCTTGATGATCAGCGCCGCGCCGATGTTGATCTTGGAGATCTCCTGGAAATTTTCGATGGTGTCGTTGTAGACCACTTGGATGGGAGTAAAGTAAGTGCCATCGGAGAGCATGATGAAGCCAAACTGCTTGGAAGGACGGCGGTTACGCACCCAGCCACCCACTTCGATCTCCTGACCGGCATATTTCTCGGTGTTCTTGAACAGCTCACGAACAGAAATCAGTTTCATGGTAGTATCCTCTTTTCTTGCGGGAATAATAGTTAAGTATAAGCCAAAAGGAAGGATTTTACAAGAGGAAAGTTGCTTTTTTGCGGCAAACTTTCGCCATTTGGGGCATTATCCCCGCATGATCCGCTTTTTGGCGATGTTGATGGGGCCTTCGGTCATGTGATTGATCCATGCAAGGCTCTTGCCGCAGCCGTAGGCGACGCAGGAATCGGCATCGTCCGCGATGGTGCAGACCACGCCGGTGCGTTCCATCAGCAGCTTGTCCATGCCCCAGATCTGGCTGCCGCCGCCGGTGAGGGTGATGCCGTTTTCGGAAATGTCGCTGACCAGCTCAGGGGAGGTCTCTTCCAGAACGGAAAGCACCTCTTCCACGATCTGACGCGCCGGACGGCGCAGGATCTCATAAATGTCATCGGAGTACAGCGTGACCTCCCGGGGAACGCCGGTGTTGGCATCTCTGCCCTTGACGGTCATGCCGATGTTTTCGGAGCGGTGATAGACAGAGCCGATGCGGATCTTGATATCTTCAGCAGTCGCCTGACCGATGATGACACCGTAATCGCGGCGGACAGCCCGGGCGATGGCTTCGTCAAAGGCATTGCCTGCCACCTTCAGGGAAGAGGAGGCGGCGACACCGTTGAGGGTAAGCACAGCGACGTCCGTTGTGCCGCAGCCGATGTTGACCACCATCTGTCCGTTGGGGCCGCGAATGTCAAGACCTGCACCCAGAGCAGCCGCCAGCGGCTCTTCGATCAGATACACACGGCGTGCGCCGGCTTCGATGGCGGCATTGATGACGGTGCGTTCTTCCACTTCCGTCACACCGCTGGGAACACTGATGACCACGCGGGGCTTGGGATTGAACAGCGATGCCTTTGCTGCCTTGCGGAACAGCTCCTGCAGCATCTGTACGGTCATTTCGTGGTCGGAGATGACGCCGTCCTTCAGCGGATGCATGGCAACCACGTTGCCGGGAGTTCTGCCCAGCATATTGCGGGCGGCAGCGCCCACCTGCAGGATCTTTCCTGTATTCTTGTCCACAGCAACAACGGAAGGCTCGCGTACCACGATGCCCTTGCCGTCCACATAAATCAAGACATTGGCAGTGCCAAGGTCTACTCCAAGGTCATGAGAAAACAGTTGCATAGTTTCACCTACTTATTTTTTAGCCTGATGCCGGGCAGCAGCCACAGCACCGCAATGAACTTCCTTTGCACCGGCGGTCAGCAGTACACGTGCGCATTCGCTGGCGGTAGCGCCGGTTGTGATCACATCATCCAGAAGAAGGATGCGCTTGCCCTGAACCAGCTCCGGCTCGGTGATGCGGTAGACACCCAGCACATTCGCCCTGCGCTGAGCGTAGCCGGTGATGCCGGACTGGGGTCGGTTGTTGCGGGTCTTTTTAAGCAGACACACGCTCTCAAGTTCCATCTCTTTGCCGACGGCGTCCGCAAGCAGCTCCACCTGATCATAGCCGCGGCGCAGTCTGCGCAGGGAGCTGATCGGCACCCATGTCATCAGATCAAAGCCCTCGGGGTGTTCGCGCTGCAGCTTCATGGCAAGATGTCTGCCGTAGCCGTGGGCATTGCTCCGGGCACCGTAAAACTTATAGCGCAGGATGCTTCTTCTTACCCAATCTTCATAATACCAAACAGCCGCCCAACTGTCAACAAATGGAAGCTTTTTCCGTGAAATCGGACACTCCGGGGCTTCGACCCGGCAGGTGTGGCACAGATCCAGCTCCTCGTCATCCAAAACTTTTCTGCAGAGCAGGCACTTTGGCGGGAACAAAAGCGCACTGATGGCTTCGAGTAATTTCATTACACTTTCTCCTGAAGGCGCAGCTTGAGGCCGGTGTAGCGCCTGCCGCGCTTGGCGTTTTCGGTCATGGCGGCGACGGTTTCAGCCCGTCCCACAATGATCAGCAGCTCTCTTGCGCGGGTGATGGCAGTGTAGAGGACGCTGCGGCTGAGCAGGTACGCAGAGCCGCTCCAGCAGGAGAGGATCACCGCGCGGTATTCGCTGCCCTGACTTTTGTGGACGGTCATGGCATAGGCAGGCTCCAGCTCATTCAGCTGGGTGAAGTCGTAGTCTGCTTCCCGGTCTTCAAAGACAACGGTCATGGTCTCCATATGGGGATCAATGGTCTTGATTGTGCCGATGTCACCGTTGAATATGCCGGTGCCGATGGCGCTGCCGTCGCACTTTTTCCACTCGATGTCGTAGTTGTTTCGGATCTGCATGACCCGGTCGCCCTCGCGGAAAATAAAGTTGCCGAATTGGCATTCCCGTTTGCCGCCGCCGGGGGGATTCAGTGCCGCCTGCAGCAGCTGATTCAGGGATTCCGTTCCCACACCGCCCTTGCGGGTAGGGGAGAGAACTTGGATCTGATCCGCGGGAATGCCCATTTTTTGAGGCAGACGGGTGGTGCAAAGCCCGGTGATGGTCTGGCGCATTTCCTCTTCCGACCGGCAGGGCAGGAAGAAAAAGTCGCTTTTTACATTTTTGAGATCGGGCAGCTCGCCGTTATTGACCCGGTGGGCGTTCATAACGATCAGGCTTTCCTGCGCCTGACGGAAGATCTCGGTCAAACGAACTGTCGGCAGAGCCTCGCTGCGGATCATATCCCCAAAGGGGAAGCCGGGACCCACAGGGGGCAGCTGATCGGGGTCGCCCACCAAAATCAGACGCTTGCCTGCGGGGATCGCTTTCAAAAGGGAATGCAGGAGCAGTACGTCCACCATACTCATCTCGTCGACGATGACCACATCTGCCTTGAGAGGATCGTCTTCGTCACGCAGGAAGACCATTTCGCCGCTGCTGGGGTCGATGGTTGCTTCCAGCAGTCTGTGGATAGTGGAGGCATCCTCCCCTGTGACCTCGGTCAGGCGCTTCGCGGCGCGGCCGGTGGGTGCAGCCAAAACACATTCCAGCTCCAGCGCGGAAAGAAGGGTGAGAAGACCCTTCAAAATCGTCGTCTTGCCGGTGCCGGGACCGCCGGTGACCAGCAAGACGCTGGAGGTCGCGCCGGCGCGAATGGCAGCTTCCTGCTGCGCGGAGTATTCAATGCCGCTTTGATGGGCGACATTTTTCATCAGCCGATTCAGATGCTTCGGCTCGGGAAATGCAGTTTTAGCGGCATCGAGCAGCCGCCGGGCAATGTAGGTTTCCGCTTCATAAAGAGCAGGAAGATAATCGACCGTGATGCCGGCAAGGGTGTTGCGGATGAGCTGACAGTTTCTAACCAGTGTTTCGGTAGCTTCGTGAACGGTTTCCGCGTCCACAGACAGCAGCTGCGCTGTGGCGGGAATGAGCTTGTCCTCCGGCAGAAAGCTGTGTCCGGCACTGAGGTTATAGTTCAGCTCAAAAAGGATGCCGGCACGGACGCGCCGGGGATCGTCCGCAGAAACGCCCAGCTCAATGGCAAAGCGATCCACAGCGCCGAAGGGAGCGTCCAGACCCGGATCGGTGAGCAAATACGGATCGTCGTATAAAAGATCGACGGTACTCTCGCCGTAGAGCTTGTAGGTGCGTATCGCCAGCTCCGCGGGAAGCTGGTGGAAGGAGAAAAACTCCATCAGCTGACGAATGCCTACCCGCTGGCGAAACTCCTCGCCGATCGCCATTGCCTTTTCGTGGGAGATACCGAAGACCTCGGCAAGCCGCTCCGGCTCCCGCTCCATCACAACAAGGGTCTGGTCACCGAAGCGCTGCACCAGACGGGCGGCGGTTTTGGGGCCGATGCCCTTGATGATGCGGCTGGAGAGATAATTCAGGATCTCCGTGGCGGTCTGAGGCATCAGCCGCTCCAGAAACTCTGCTTCAAATTGGCGACCATGGCTGGGATGGGTGGTCCATTTGCCCGTGACCAGCAGTCGCTCGCCCACGGCAGGCAGCGGAATCGTACCGACGACAGTAATGACCTGATTGCCGCCGATGCCCACACGCAGCACCGCGTAGCCGTTGTCATAGTTCTGATAGACCACCGCGGCGATGGTGCCTTGGATGATTTCCAGCTCCTGCTCTGTCATCTTTTCCGCCTCCCGTTCCAGTAAGTGTCGTTAACTTTTATTTTACTATATTTTTACAGAAATGAAAAGAGTCTGTGTTATCTTTTTTAGAAGAAAATATACACAAAGAAGCGGAAATAGACCTTGCCAAAAAGGGAAAAATAGGGTATACTGAAAAAATACAATGGGAAGTGTATGGTTCGTGTGAAGGAGTGACGGAGCATGAAGGAAATCACCCTGCTGACATGGCTGACCCAGCTGGGGCTTTCAGTCGTCATCCCGCTGGCAGGCTGGATTTTACTGGCACTTTGGCTGCGCAATCGGTTTGCTTTGGGGGATTGGATCATCTGGGCGGGGATCGTATTGGGTATGATCAGTGCGATTCACGGTCTGATCCGTTCTCTGAAGACACTTTCTGCGCTGGCAAAACGCAGCGATCCGCCGCAGGCACCCGTATCGTTCAATGACCATGATTGATGGAGGATTCCAATGGACGTCCGTAAAATTGTATTAAAAGAAACATTGGTCGTCGCTGTTGGGCAAATTGTCTGCGTCGGTGCGATGCTGGGTGTTTATGCGTTGCTCGGAAGCTTCGGAAGCACGGTGCTTCTTGGCGGAATTGCCGGCGGTCTGGCAGCGATCCTGAATTTCTTTTTTATGGCGGTCAGCGCGATGAAGGCAGCCGATAAAGCCGAGGAACAGAATGTAAAGGGCGGTCAGCTGACAATGCGGTTGTCCTTTCTGATCCGTCTTGCAGTGCTGTTCATTGTTTTGTTTGCTCTGATCAAGAGTGGTCTTTGCGATGTACTGGCAACGGTTCTGCCATTACTGTTTGTAAGACCCATCCTGTTTGTAGCCGATTTTTTCAGAAAGCCGGGTGAAGTGAAGTCATGAATGTAAATGTCACCGGCCCTTTTATCTACTTTGAAATTCCGATTTTCGGTGGCATTCCGATCACACAGACAACGGTTTCGTCACTGGTCGTGACGGCACTTTTGTGCATTGCCTGCGTTCTGTTGGGTCGGGATATCCAAAAGCGCCCCGGGAAAATGCAGGTGTTGGTAGAAAAGGGGATCGGAATGATGCACGGCATGGTCATCGACACCATGGGTGCCCACAATGCCCATTGGACACCGTTCATCATTACAATCTTTTTGAGCAGTATCTGCGGAAGCCTCATTGGACTGACTGGATTTCTGCGTTCTTCCACAGCGGACCTCAGCACGACGCTGACATGGTCTGTGATGGTCAGCGTGCTGATCTGGTACAATAACATCAAGAATAATGGTTTTGTGGGCTGGCTTAAAGGCTTTACCGAGCCGGTGGTCGTGATGACTCCTATGAATATCATTTCGGAGATCGCGCAGCCGATATCTATGGCGTTCCGTCATTTCGGAAATGTCGCCGGCGGCAGCGTGATCACAAGCATCCTCTATACGGCTTTGGCGATGGTCTCTTCTTTGGTGCTCAATGCCATTGCTTCCAGCGGTTGGGTCATGAGCGCCGGACTGATTCTGATCGGTGTTGGTCTTTGGATCATTTTCAGGAAGCAGAAGAAGCTTCTGCTGAAGATTGTCGCGATCCTTTCCTTCGTGCTGGGAGTCTTCGGACTGCTGCAGGCGACGGGGATCCTTTCCGGTGTGCCGCTGCTGGCTTTCGGTATCCCAGCGGTACTGTCTGTCTATTTTGACCTTTTTTCCGGCTTTGTGCAGGCGTTGGTGTTCAGCTTGCTGAGCATGGTGTATATTGCCTCGTCCTGCCCCGGACCGGAAGAAAATTGAATTCAAAAAACAAATCAAGATAAACAATATTTAGGAGGAACAATTATGGGTATGGAATTTAATGCTTATTTTCTGAAAGCAATGTGCGCCATCGGCGCGGGTCTTTGCATGGGCATCGGCGCAATCGGCCCTGCAATCGGTGAAGGTAATGCAGTCAGCAAGGCACTGGAAGGCATGGCACGTCAGCCGGAGGCCGCAGGCACTCTGCGTACGAACATGATCCTCGGCTGTGCAATTACCGAGACCACCGGCATTTACTCCCTGCTGATCGCATTTCTGATCCTGTTCACCGTCAACGTGTGATCAGAACCTATCTCTTATTTTTCAGAAAGGAGCGAAGCAAATGTTTGAATCTTTTATCGGCGTCAACTTTTGGACGGCGCTGTTTGTTTTGCTCAATACCCTTGCGCTGTTTTTTGTGATGAAGCGCTATCTGTACGGTCCGATCATGGAAATGATCCAGACCCGTCAGAAAGAGATCGACGATATGTATGCCGAGGCAGACTCTGCCCGCACGGAAGCCCACGCCATGGAAGATGAGTACAAGCAGAAGCTGTCTGTGGCGGTGGAGACCGGCGAGCGGATCGTCAAGGATGCCACCGTCCGCGCCCACGAGCGTGAAGAGGAGATCCTGCGCCATGCCAACGCAGAGGCGGATGCCATCCGCGATAAGGCTTCTGCCGACATCGCCCGGGAAAAGAAGAAGGCGATCAATGAGGCGAAGGACGAGATCTCTGTCATCGCCGTTGCCATCGCGCAGAAGGTCGTGGGTCGTGAGATCAAGGAAAGCGACCATGCCGCCTTGGTGGACAGCTTTATCGACGGACTGGGTGGTGAAGCATGACGGAAATCGGTAGTGTCTACGGCAACGCCCTTTATGAGCTGGCGGTTTCCGAGGAGCTTTCTGCTGAGATCCTCGCTCAGCTGACGGTTCTGCAGGAGAGCTTTTTGCAGGAGCCGGCTTTTTTGAAGTTGCTGAGTGTGCGCAATCTATCCAAGGCGGAGCAATGCAGGATCATCTCCGAGAGCTTTGACGGCAAGATTCATCCATACGTGGTGAATTTTCTGAAGATCCTGACAGAAAAGGGCTACATCCGCCGCTTTGCGGATTGCGTTGCGGCTTATCGCGCCTGCTACAATGAGGATCACAACATCCTGCCCGTCACAGCGGTTACGGCTGTGGCACTCAGTGCTGAGCAGACCGCGCGTTTGAAAGAAAAACTGGAATCCATCACGGGAAAGTCAGTGGAGCTGACCAACCGGGTGGATCCCAACTGTCTGGGCGGTGTGCGTCTGGACCTGGAGGGCAAGTGCATGGACGATACCGTCGCCCATCGACTGGAATCGGTCAGGCAGCTGCTCAAAAACACTGTACTCTGATGTAGAAAGCAGGGACTCTGTATGGAATTAAGACCTGAAGAGATTACGAAGATCATTCGTAGTCAGATCAAAAATTACGAAAACAAGCTGGAGCAGAGCCAGACGGGTGTTGTTATCCTCGTGGGTGACGGCATCGCGAAGGTCTCCGGTCTGGACGAGTGCATGGCAGGCGAGCTGGTGGAATTCCCCAATGGCGCTTACGGCATGGCGCAGAATCTGGAGGAGGACACCGTTTCTCTGGTCATTCTCGGCTCCGATAACGGCATTAAGGAAGGCGACACCGTCAAGCGTACCGGCAAGGTGGTGTCTGTTCCCGTGGGTGCATCCCTCATCGGTCGCGTGGTCAACGCGCTGGGTGAGCCGGTGGACGGTAAGGGCTTGATCGAGCCGGAGGCTTACCGCCCCATCGAGATGCCCGCCCCCGGTATCATCGACCGCCAGCACGTCAGCAGACCTCTGCAGACGGGTATCAAGGCGATCGACTCCATGATCCCCATCGGTCGCGGTCAGCGTGAGCTGATCATCGGTGACCGTCAGACGGGTAAGACCACCATCGCTACCGATACGATCCTGAACCAGAAGGGCAAGAATGTCATTTGCATTTATGTCGCCATCGGTCAGAAGCGCTCGACGGTTGCGCAGGTGGTGGAAAGTCTGACCCTTGCAGGCGCGATGGATTACACCGTCGTGGTTTCCGCAACCGCATCGGAGCTTGCGCCGATGCAGTATATCGCCCCCTATACCGGCTGCTCCATCGGTGAGCATTTTATGCATCAGGGCAAGGACGTTCTGGTGATCTACGATGATCTGAGCAAGCATGCGGTGGCGTACCGCGCGATCTCTCTGCTGATCCGCCGTCCCCCCGGACGGGAGGCATATCCCGGTGACGTTTTCTATCTGCACTCCAGACTGCTGGAGCGCGCGGCGCAGCTGTCCGACAAGCTGGGCGGTGGCAGCCTGACGGCACTTCCCATCATCGAAACGCAGGCGGGCGACGTTTCTGCCTACATTCCCACCAACGTCATCTCCATCACGGACGGTCAGATCTTCCTCGAGACGGAGCTCTATAACGCCGGCATTATGCCTGCAGTCAACCCGGGCATTTCCGTGTCCCGTGTGGGCGGCGATGCCCAGATCAAGGCGATGAAGAAGGTATCCGGCTCGCTGAAGCTGCTGTATTCCCAGTACCGCGAGCTGCAGAGCTTTGCCCAGTTCGGCTCGGATCTGGACGCAGACACCAAGCAGCGACTTGCGCTGGGTGAGCGCATTGTGGCGGTACTGAAGCAGAAGAATCAGTCCCCCGTGGAGGTTGCCCATCAGGTGTGCATCCTCTATGCGGTCACCAAGGGCTACCTGAAGGATGTCCCGGTGGAGAAGATCCCGGAATTTGAAAAGCAGCTGGCGGAGTTTATGGACAACCGCTATGAATCGACGCTGGCGGCGATCCGCACCACCGGCAAGCTGGAGCCGGAAACGGAAGAGACCCTGAAAACAGCACTCACACAGCTGTTGGCGGACTTTTTAGCACCCGTTTAAGGAAGGAGGTATCCCATGGCCACTGTTTCCACCAAGGAAATCAGAAGCCGCATCCGCAGCATGGAATCCACGAAGCAGATCACCAAGGCCATGGAGATGGTCGCTTCCTCCAAGCTGCGTCAGGCACAATCCCGTGCGCTGGCGGCAAGACCTTATTTTGAAGCGCTGCTGGTTACCATCCGCAATATTGCGGCGGTCAGCACCGACGGGGAGCTGCCTTATCTGACGGTCAGACCCGTCAAGCGCAGTGCCGTGATCGTCATTGCCGGTGACCGCGGTCTCGCAGGCGGCTATAACAGCAACATTCTGAAGCTGGCGCAGTCCCAATGCGACGGCAGGGACGTGCTGATCGTTCCCATCGGCAAAAAGGCGGTAGACTATTTCAAGGCAAGACAGCCGGTCTACACTGAACAGTATGCCGAAGCAGGGGCGATGTCGGCGGGCGATTGCTTCTCTGTCGCCAAGCAGCTTGCAAAGGAATTTTGTGACGGCAAGATCGATGAGATCCTGCTGTGCTACACGAAATTTGTGTCGGTTCTGTCCCAGATGCCGGAGGTGCAGCAGCTTTTGCCGCTGAAGCAGGAAAGTGCTGCGCCGGGCGGTCAGGAGATCCTCTACGAGCCGGACGCACAGACGGTGCTGGAAAAGATCGTGCCTGAATATCTGGGCGGCGCCCTTTACGGCGCACTCTGCGAAAGCCGTGCGGCAGAGCATGCGGCACGCCGCACTGCCATGAACGCAGCGACCCAGAATGCCGAGGAAATGATCGAGGATCTGAGCCTGAAGTTCAATCAGGCACGTCAGGCTGCCATCACGCAGGAGATCACCGAGATCGTCGCAGGCTCTTAGCCTCCCCTTGAGGGGAGGTGCCCCCAAAGGGGCGAAGGGGTGGGATAGTAACCCCTCAGTCAGCTTCGCTGACAGCTCCCCTTCAGGGGAGCCATTGAACTACCTTTTGTATAAGGAGTGAACCCTTATGGCTAAAAATACCGGAACGGTCATCCAGATCATGGGACCTGTCCTTGATATTCGTTTTGCGGACGGTCAGCTTCCCCAGCTGCTGTCTGCCATTGAAGTGCAAAATGGAGAGAATTGTATCGTTGCGGAAGCGGCGCAGCACATTGGTGACAATGTGGTGCGTTGCATCGCCATGTCCTCGACGGATGGACTGCAGCGGGGTGTGGAAGCGGTGGATACCGGCGCGCCCATCACAGTCCCCGTGGGTGAAGGCTGCCTTGGCAGAGTGTTTAACCTCTTAGGTCAGCCCATCGACGAGGGCGCTCCCGTGGAGGCAGCCGAGCGTTGGCCCATCCATCGTGCTGCCCCTTCCTATGAAGAGCAGGAGCCTGCAACGGAGATCCTCGAGACCGGCATCAAAGTTGTCGACCTGATCTGCCCCTACGCAAAGGGCGGTAAGATCGGTCTGTTTGGCGGCGCAGGTGTGGGCAAGACCGTTCTCATTCAGGAACTGATCTACAACATCGCCACCGCCCACAACGGCTACTCTGTCTTTACCGGCGTCGGCGAGCGCACCCGTGAGGGCAACGATCTTTACAACGAAATGACCGAGTCCGGCGTCATCAACAAGACCGCCATGGTTTTCGGTCAGATGAATGAGCCCCCCGGAGCCCGTATGCGGGTGGGCTTGTCGGGTCTGACCATGGCGGAGTATTTCCGCGATGTGAAGCATCAGGACGTGCTGCTGTTCATCGACAATATTTTCCGCTTTACCCAAGCCGGTTCTGAGGTTTCTGCACTGCTGGGACGTATGCCCTCTGCCGTCGGCTATCAGCCTACACTGGCAACGGAAATGGGCGCGCTGCAGGAGCGCATCACCTCCACAAAGAACGGCTCGATCACGTCTGTTCAGGCGGTCTACGTGCCTGCTGACGACTACACAGACCCCGCACCTGCCACTACCTTTGCACATCTTGATGCAACCACTGCCCTTGACCGCGGCATCGCATCGCTGGGTATTTATCCCGCTGTCGATCCGCTGACATCTTCTTCCCGTATCCTGACGCCTGAAATTTTGGGTCAGGAGCATTACGACACCGCCCGGGGTGTGCAGCGGATGCTGCAGCGCTATAAGGAGCTGCAGGACATCATCGCCATCATGGGTATGGACGAGCTGAGCGAGGAGGACAAGCTGACGGTCAGCCGCGCCAGAAAGGTGCAGCGTTTCCTGTCCCAGCCCTTCTCCGTTGCGGAGCAGTTTACCGGCTACGAGGGCAAGTATGTGCCGCTGAAGGAGACGATCCGGGGCTTCCGGGAGATCATCGAGGGTAAGCACGACGAAATCCCCGAATCCTGCTTCCTCTATGCAGGCACCATTGACGATGTGGTTGCCAAATATCGGGGCGGTGAGCAGGAATGACGGAGTTCCCTTTGAAGATCGTCACCCCTGACGGATCCAAATACGACGGCGCAGCCGAAGCACTGACCGTCCGCGCCACCACCGGTGACATCGGCTTTTTTGCAGGTCATATCAACTGTGTTGCGCCCCTCGGCATGGGTCGGGCAACCGTTGTGATCAACGGTCAGAAGCGTTATGCCGCCTGCATCGGCGGCATGGTGTCGGTGCTGGATGGTAAGATCACTTTGCTGCCCACGTCCTTTGAGTGGGCGGAGGAGATCGACCTGCCCCGGGCGGAGCGTTCCTATGAAAAGGCGCAGAATGTTTTGGGTCGCAAGGATGCGCCGGATGCGGACATTTTGCTTGCCAAGGCGCGGCTGCACCGGGCATTGGTTCGAACAAGTGTCGCAGTAACAAAATAAAAAAATGGCTGTTGCTTCTGCAACAGGCATTTTTGTTTGGGAGTTACACGCCGGAGTAGGCTGCGAAGCCTGCGTCCACGGGCAGAACCACGCCGGTAATGGCAGAAGCTGCCTTGTCGTCACACAGGAACAGCGTTGCGCCCAGCAGCTCATCAGCATCGACGAAGCGGCCGGTGGGAGTGCCGTTCAGGATCTTAGCAGAACGGGCAGTGGGAGTGCCGTCATCATTGAACAGCAGAGCCTTGTTCTGGGCGGAGACCAGGAAGCCGGGGGCAATGGCGTTGCAGCGGATGCCGGTGCCGGCAAAGTGGGTAGCCAGCCACTGGGTGAAGTTGGAGATGCCTGCCTTGGCTGCGGAGTAGGCGGGGATCTTGGTCAGGGGCGTATAGGCATTCATGGAGGAGATGTTCAGGATACAGCCGTGCTTCTTTGCGACCATGTCCTTGGCGAACACCTGCGTGGGCAGCAGGGTGCCCTGGAAGTTGAGCTTGAAGACGAAGTCAACACCGCTTGCTTCCAGATCGAAGAAGGACTTGCCGCCCTCCTTGGCTTCGTGCTGATACTCATTGTCGGTGGTGGCACGGGGATTGTTGCCGCCGGCACCGTTCACGAGAATGTCGCAGGGACCCAAATCGGCAAGGACAGCCTGATGGACAGTCTCCAGAGCCTCGGGATCAAGGACGTTTGCCTTGTAGCCTTCGCAGACGTAGCCTGCTGCCTTCAGCTCGTTTGCCAGAGCCTTGACAGCGTCCTCGTTCAGGTCGAGGGCAGCGACCTTTGCGCCGCTCTGTGCAAATGCACGTGCCATCGCGCCGCAGATCAGACCGCCTGCACCGGTGACGACAACGACCTTGCCGGAATAGTCAATGTTCAACGGAAGATTTGCCATGGTAAAGTACCTCCAATAAAGAAATTCATTTGCATTGCCGGGAAAGCCCGAACACATCTATTATAGCGCAGCGGCACGTCTTTTGCAATATCTGAAAGAAAAAAACATTTCCGTGCTTGCGCCGGAGTGCATTGTCCGCTATAATATGCAGTAGAAAAATATGAGGAGAACGATATGAAGAAGCTATTATCCTTACTGCTTGCGCTGGCGTTGGTGCTGAGTCTCAGCAGCTGCGCGTTTACGGACAGCATACCGACCATACCGTCCACAGATCCGATCGTCACAACAGACCCGGCAGAGAGCCTTCCCACCCTAGACCCGGACGGGACGTATGACACAAAGGAGGAGGTTGCTCTTTACATCCATTTGTACGGCAAGCTTCCCTCCAACTTCATGACGAAAAGCGAAGCCCGGAAGCAAGGCTGGAACGGCAGCGGCGCGCTGAGCAACACACTGCCCGGCAAGTGCATCGGGGGCGATGTTTTTCAAAACCGGGAAGGTCTGCTGCCCAAAAAGGCAGGACGTACATGGCAGGAATGCGACATCGGTACACTTTCCACCAGCAGCCGGGGCGCAAGGCGCATCGTCTTTTCCAATGACGGCTTGGTCTACTACACGAAAGACCACTATAAAAGCTTTGAATTACTATACGGAGAGCCGTAAAAAGAGCCTGCCACGTGGCAGGCTCTTATCATTTATACCTTTATGGTGAGAGCGTTGCTGCGGATCAGGTCAATGGCTTTGTGCAGGCATGTGACTTCCAATTTTGCACCGTCAGGACCCATTTCGCCGTCGAGGGTCCAGCGAAGCTCCTCCGGCGCGGTGATGCGAAAGCTTTTTCCCTTGCAGAAGGTCAGCATAGGGCAGTCGTAGGTCTGGCGCTGGATGGCGCGGACACAGTCGGCAAGCTCGATCAGATCCTTGGGCATACGGATCAGCAGCAGCTCGAAAATGCCGTCGGAAAGGTCGACTGCGTTGTCTGCCAATGTCAGAATACCGCCGACGCTGGTGGAGTTGGTGATCGCGCCGAAGAGGAAGGAGTCCTCGATTACCGTGCCGTCCTCCAGCTCGAAACGCAGCTGGTGGGTGCGCAGCTGGGAAAGCTCCTGAATGCCGTTGAGGACATAGGCAGCATGACCCAGCAGGTTCTTGACACTTTGGGGCGTGGTGTAGCTGGTCTTTGTGAATACGCCGAAGGATGCGACGTAGGAGAAATAGCGGTCACCGAAAAGACCAATGTCCAGCGAGATGGTGTCGCCCGCCGCAATGTCCTTGGCAGCCTGCCGCAGGTCGGACGAGAGGTGCAGACTGGCAGCAAAATCATTGGTCGAGCCGGCGGGAATATAGCCGATGGGCAGCTTTTTCCCGCTCTTCAGGACGCCGGATGCGGCTTCGTTGAAGGTTCCGTCACCGCCGCAGCATACCACGAGATCCACCTCGTCGGCGTAGCGCATAACAGCACGTTCGCAATCGCCCTGGGAAGCAGTCAGATAAGTCAGTACGCGATAATCGGCGCGGTTAAAAACGTCGATAATATCCGCCAGTCCCCTCTGTGCCTTGCGCTGACCTGCGCAGGGATTGACGACCAAAAGCATGGTTTTATTATTGTTCATAAAAAATCACCGGATTTCAGAAATGAAGTATAGGGTTTGGCACAAATCCTATATTCAGCATAGCACATTCCCTTTGCGGTTTCCAGTCGAAAGGGAAAAATTTTAGCGATAATTTACAATTTGGTCACAGTTTGCGGCAGGAGCATGGGTGCCGATATACGTTATAGCCGTTTCTTTATTCTTGCGATGTCCCGGCGAACGGCATCTGCCGTTTCGCCCTCGGTGAAGTTCCACTCTGTTTTGTACATTTCCAGTTCTACTTCCCGGGCGGCGATCGCCCCGGCATAATCCCCCTGAATTTCCAAGATCTGGGCGATAGAGATG
>JAZNNV010000004.1:0-1649 GCA_045580465.1 Faecousia sp. | reverse complement strand
ACAGCCCGTTCCCCCCAGCCTGATCCACCGCTGGATGAAGATCTTCCCCCATCATCAGTATGACACCAACTACGGTCTTTCCGAGTCCATCGGACCGGGCTGTGTCCATCTGGGTGTTGAAAACGTCCATAAGGTGGGTGCCATTGGCAAGCCCGGCTTCGGCTGGCAGGCACGGATCGTGGATGAGCATGGCGTTGACGTCGCTGAGGGCGATGTGGGCGAGCTGATCGTCAAGGGCAACGGCGTGATGCAGTGCTACTACAAGAACCCCGAAGCCACCGCGGACGTTCTGAAGGACGGCTGGCTCTTCACCGGCGATATGGCGCGGGTGGATGAGGATGGCTTTATCTATCTGGTCGACCGCAAGAAGGACGTGGTCATCTCCGGCGGTGAAAATCTGTACCCCGTGCAGATCGAGGATTTCCTGCGCGCCTTCCACAAGATCAAGGACGTGGCGGTCATCGGTCTTCCCGACGCAAGACTGGGCGAGATCGCCGCGGCGATCATCGAGCTCAAGGAGGGCGAGACCTGCACCGAGGCGGAGATCGACGAATTCTGCAAGGCAATGCCCCGGTACAAGCGTCCCCGGAAGATCTTCTTCGACAAGGTTCCCCGCAATCCCACCGGCAAGATCGAAAAGCCGGCGCTGCGTGAAAAGTATTGCCACGGTCGTCTTGTTGAGGTTCAGATCACCGGCTGATCTCTCCGTTACACAGAATAATGTTATCGCGAGGCTTAAAGAGCCGTGGCGATCTTGGCTTCCCCCGGGGGGAAGCTGTCGCCGCCGTAAGGCGGTGACTGATGAGGAATGCGGGAAGAAATCCGGCAACATTTTGCAATGCTGCACACTTATTCCCTCATCCGTCAAAAATCAGAGATTTTTGCCACCTTCCCCCAAGGGAAGGCTTGGAATCTCCTTGTTTCACAGAAAGAAGGCATTTCTATGGATATGGCAATCAAGATCGGAATGCTCGTGGTGTTTTTCGGCATCATGATCGGTGTTGGTCTTTACTGCCGCAAGCATTCGACAGATGTGGACGGCTTCGTCCTCGGCGGCAGAAGTGTCGGCCCGTGGCTGACGGCGTTCGCTTACGGTACATCCTATTTTTCCGCTGTTGTTTTCGTGGGCTATGCCGGTCAGTTCGGCTGGAAGTACGGTATCGCTGCCACGTGGGCAGGCATCGGCAATGCCCTGATCGGCTCGCTGCTTGCGTGGGCGGTCCTGGGTCGCAGAACCCGTGTCATGTCCCAGCATCTGGACAGTGCCACCATGCCCCAGTTCTTCGAAGCACGCTTCAACAGCAAGGCACTGAAGCTGGCGGCATCTGTGGTCATTTTCGTTTTCCTGATCCCCTATACTGCGTCGCTGTACAACGGCTTGAGCCGACTGTTCGGCATGGCGTTTGACATCGATTACAGCGTCTGCGTGATCGTCATGGCGCTCCTTACGGCGGTTTACGTCATCGCCGGCGGCTACATGGCCACCGCGATCAACGACTTCGTTCAGGGCATCATCATGCTGGTGGGCACCGTCGCGGTGATCGCCGCGGTGCTGGCAAGCAAGGGGGGCTGTATGGAAGCACTGAGCGGACTGGGTCAGGTGTCTGATCCGACGGTTTCCGACACCCCCGGCATTTTCAACTCCTTCT
>JAZNNV010000003.1:0-3953 GCA_045580465.1 Faecousia sp. | reverse complement strand
AGAAGGCACACGATGCCGGCTTCTCTCAGGTTCTGTGGCTGGACGGCGTTGACCGCAAGTACATCGAGGAAGTGGGTGCTATGAACATCTTCTTCAAGATCGCCGGCAAAGTGGTCACTCCTGCACTCAGCGGCTCGATCCTGCCCGGCATCACCCGTAACTCCGTCATCCAGCTGTGCAAGAGCTGGGGCTATGAGGTGGAAGAACGGAAGATCTCCGTTGATGAGCTGCTGCAGGCGCAGGCGGACGGTACACTGGAAGAGTGCTTCGGCACCGGCACAGCCGCTGTCATCTCCCCTGTCGGCAAGCTGCGCTACAAGGACGATGTGATGACCATTCAGGACGGCGAGACCGGTCCTCTCAGCCTGAAGCTGTACGATACCATCACCGGCATCCAGTTGGGCAGACTCCCCGACGAATTTGGCTGGAGATTGAAGGTCGGAAAATAATCAAAAACAAAGCACGACCCGGTAGATTTGATCTACCGGGTCGTTTTTTTATGTACTTTTTGCTTCTTATTTCAGCTCTACCAGCTTTGCGTCCGCGACTTCCTTGCCGGCGCGGATGACGAACCAATAAACGCCCAACGCGGCGAACAGTAAGCCCATGCCGATGTTGCCAAGCAGTGCGCTGCGGTAACCCTCATCCTCGGCGAAGAGTGCGACCAGCAACATGGGAATATCTGCATAGGTGGCAGTTGCACCGGGAGTTTCATTGATCATTTGCGCAAGGGTGATGGCATCTGCGCCCAACGTGCCGATCACGACACCCAGAATAACCGCGACGACCAGGATCGCGATCTTGCCCTTGCCGTTTCTGCCGCCCAGCAGACGATAGCCCTTGTCAGACAGCCAGCCGATCAGCAGACCAATAATCGAAGCCATGTATCCGGCGATCAGCACAACCGCCCAGACAACAGCACCGATCAGCGCACCAAGCAGCGCGCCGATGGTACCCTTCAGATAAGAGCCGTTATCCTGCTGCTTACGCTGTTCATTCTGATCCTCTACCTCACGCAGAGCCTTCTGCGCGCAGGCATCGTGGTAGTAGCGGGCAACGGTGCCATCGGAAAGCATCCACTTGCCATCTGTGATCTGATAGCCGCACTCGGGGCAGACATCCCATGCGGATGCGCCGTATTCCTGCAGCAGCGGCAAAAACCATGCCAAAAACTCACGGATCTTGCCCATAGTGCCGGGATTATCCACAAAATTGATCTGAACACCATCCGCTGCGATGCCAAGCCCACTTACCCGGTAAGTCTTTTGTACATCCACAGCCTGAACCGCATCCATAAACGCTGTCTTCTGCACAGGATCAGAAAAGGTGGTGGAAAATGCGATGCGTTTCCAACCGCTTCCCTCACACATAGTGGCGGCAAAGCCCTGCAGGCTGCCGTAGGCGACACCGCGGTCAACCTTCATGCCGTACTCGGCAGCCAATTTCTTCAATCCGGAACCAATCATGAATAGCACCTCTCTTTTTTAATTTGGCTTCTTCATTATAGCATATGACTGCATCAAATGCAAGCATTAGTTCAGCTACCTGAACTATCGAAGCCAAATTTCTACATATAATAGTGTAAAAGCGAGGTGATCCCATTGAAACTGAATCAAGCAGTCAGCCAGCGCCTGCAAAATTTGCTGCAAGCGCAAAACATGACCCCTTATCAGCTGTCCAGCCGTAGCGGTGTACCCAAATCCACCGTCAGCAACATTCTGCATTGTTCTTATGATTCTGTAAAACTGCGGATCATTCATGAGCTTTGTCAGGGATTATCCATCTCCATTACTGACTTTTTTGCCGATCCCCTTTTTGAAGAAATCAATCTGGAACCATAAAAAACCGCCGGAATCCGGCGGTTTTTTGATATATTACAGCTTCAAAAACGACTCTGCGGTCTTATGGGCAATTCTCTCAAACTGCTCATCCGTCAGCTTCAGGCTGAAAAAGCGCTTTGTTTCCACCACGGGATCCCAAAGGGGATAGTCCGTGCCGAAGACCATGCGCTCCGCGCCGAAAGCATTGATGTACTTCTCTGCCACACCCTCCGGCATGAACATCAGAGAGCTGGACACATCGAAAATGCAGTTGTCCTTGTCGTGCAGGATCTCGTAGGCGGTTTCGTACATGCTGTAGCCGCCGAAATGGGCAGCCACCGTCTGTAGCTTTGGAAACAGCTCCATCACCCGGCGCAGCTTGGCAGGATGGGAATAGTCGTACCGCTTGTCGCCCATGTGGTACATCACTGGTATTCTCCCCTGCACCGTCTCATACAGCGGGAACAGCCGCGGATCGTCAATGTCGAATTTCTGAAAATCAGGGTGCATTTTGATGCCGTGAAGACCGGAACGGATGATGTACTCCGCTTCCCCGTCAATATCCTCCATGCCCGCATGGACAGTGCCAAAACCGATAAACCGCGGCTCTTTGGCAGCTTCGGCAAGGATGAAATCGTTCACATGGCGCACCTTGTCCGGGCGCATGCCCACGGGCAGGACAACAAAACGGTCAATGCCTGCAGCATTGCCCTGACGAAGCAGCGTTTCCACCGTTCCGTCCATGTGTCCGCCTTCCAGCTCGTAAAACTCGCAGATGCTCTGCGCTGCCTTTTGGGCAACTGCCACGGGATAAATATGGCAGTGAAAATCGATGATTTGCATATGGGATTCTTCTTTCTTGCGGTGTAGTTTGCTGGGTATATTATAATCCCCCATATATCAAAACGCAAGTATTAGCAACATAATTGTTCAATTTCTCCAAACAAAAAGGACATCCTTTCGGATGTCCTTTTTGTTTGGGTGTTTTGAACTTAATGACACGAATTAAAGGGCTCTGAAAACCAAGGAATTTGGCTATTCTTTTATAAGTTTTAAAAGAGTTTCCCCTTCGGCAATATATTCCGTAGCAATTTTCTTAATTCTATCCTGACCAAAATTATAACGGTCATATATACCAACGGTAGGCATTCCGATTTTAGTCGCAGTTTCAATTGCAACAAGTGAATCTTCAAACATCCATGTCTCTTTGATTTCGGCACATAAAAATTCAGCTGCTTGCAAGAAAACATCAGGTTCATCATTGCCTTTACCGATCGTACCGCAGGAAAACACGCCTAAAAAATACTTTCCAATATCGCAATGCTTCATCGCTACATCGATAAGTTCCGGTGCTGTTGCTGATGCAACACACATTTTTACACCTTTATTTTTACAATACTCTAAAAACTCTCTGACACCACTTTTTAATTCAACACTGTTGGCATAAAATTCATTCATAATGGTGTTCGCGAGAGCCAACAATTCTTCACCGCTTTCGCCAAGCTTGTAATTCTTGTGAATTAGATACATTGCGTCTTTTAATGTGAGTGTTCGTACTTTTTTATCATCTTCAACACTTGGCACAAAGCTTTTATCGTTTAAATATATTTCACCAAAGGTGGACCACAATACATCCCAAAGCATTAGAGAATCAACCAAGGTTCCGTCCATGTCAAAAATTGCCGCTTTAATATTCAAAATAATCACCGCCTTAGGTGTATTATAGCAAAAAACGAAAATAAATCAACGGCTTGCCGTTGCATATCATCAAAACTTTAGTTTTGCATATCATCATTGCGAAAGTATTTTTGATACACGCTAAAGCGTGATGATATACAGTCCTAACGGACTGATGAGATACAACGATAGCGTTGCTATCGTTGATGATATGCCATTGCTTTCGCAATGGATAAAAAAACACTCGTTCAAGAGAACGATTGTTTTTTGGGCTTACACCACGAAAATGCAAACATCTGAATTTACGCCATCTGATTCGAATTTAAATGATATATTGCTTACGCAATATGATATACGGCTTTCGCCGCATGATATACTTGCCTTCGGCAAGCATGATATAATATCCGTTCCTTCATATGCGAAGCATATATCATCCACCGCAGGTGGATATCATAC
>JAZNNV010000002.1:0-2443 GCA_045580465.1 Faecousia sp. | reverse complement strand
TCTTCCTTGCGGAACATTCCCTCGCCGGAGCAGGGCGCGTCGATCAGCACCCGGTCAAAGTAGCCACTCAGGCGATCCGCAAGCCGCTGGGGATGCTCATTGGTCACCAGCGCATTGGAAACGCCCATCCGCTCGATGTTACGGCTGAGGATCTTTGCACGCTTGGGGTTGATCTCATTGCAAAGGAGAAAGCCCTCCCCCTGCATTCTGCCGGCGATCTGGGTTGTCTTGCCGCCGGGTGCGGCGCACAGATCGCAGATACGTTCTCCCGGCTGCGGATCCAGCAACGCCACAGCAGACATCGCGCTTGCCTCCTGCAGATAATAGACGCCCGCTTCATGATAAGGATGCAGACCCGGACGGGCATCCGGGTCGTAATAATAGCCCATCGGCTCCCACGGAACGTTTTCGCCAACGAAGGGCAGCTGCGGCAGCGCACCCTTCATGGGATTAAAGCGCAGTGCCACCGCCCGGGGACGTTCCAAGCTATTCAGAAACGCATCGTATTCCGCACCCAGCTGGGACTGCATACGGGACAAAAAATCCTGCGGAAGCATCGGCACCGCTCCTTTCTGTTTCTATTTGCGTTTGCGACCGGCAACCAGCTTCCAGCACACAAAGCCAAGCAGCGCACCTGCCATGTTCAGGATCAGGTCATCCACATCACAGCTGCCACGCAGCGACAACAGCTGCCCGATCTCGACCACGATCAGCGCCCCCAGTGCCATCAGCATTGCGCTCCAAAACTTTTTGAGCCTGCGGAAGCATGCAGGCAGGAATGCGCCAAAGGGGATGAACAACACCACATTGCCCACAAGATTGATGATCGCAGCCTTCGCCTGCTCCTTATAGATCGCCATTGCGCCCCACTTTTCAAGGTAATGCTCCGGGCGCGCCAGAACATCCCAATAGTTGCGAATGGTGTGAAGGGGCTTCAGGTTATAATTTTGCAGCACCTGCTCCCAATAGGGCAAATCGCCCTGCACCGCACGTCCGCGTACAAACAGCAGATACAGCATACATGCACAATACACTACAAAAAACAGCCGCACGATCGGACTATTCTTTTCTTCTCGTTTTTTCATCCCATTCTCCATGCAAAAACAGTGTCATCCCCGAAAGGGATGACACAAATTTTACTTTTTCTCCTTGATCTGCGCCTGCAGGTGCATACTCAAAACAGCCAAAGATGTCGCCATATTCTCATACTGCACCAGAATTCCCTCCGGCACATCCAGATGGGAGGTGGCAAAGGACCACACTGCTTTGATACCGCAGCGGATCAGTTGGTCGCATGCCTCCTGCGCGTGCTGGGCAGGCACAGTGATGATACCCATCAGCACCTTGTTGCTCTTGCAGAAGCTCTGCAGCTGGTCCATGTGATAGATGGGTGTGCCCTCTTCGGTGAATTCTGCCACGGGATCGGTATCGAATGCAGCCAAAATGTTCAGACCGTAGGCATCAAAACCGCTGTAGCCGCAAAGAGCGCGACCCAGCTTACCGGCGCCGATCAGAACCGCGTCGGTGGTGTTATCATAACCCAAAAACTGCTCAATATCATCGATCAGGCTCTCACGCAGATAGCCGATCTTCGGGCGACCGCCGTCGGAGACCATTGCCAGATCCTTGCGAACCTGCACCTCGCCCATGCCCAGTGCATTGGCAAGTGCTGTTGCGGAGATGTACGGATGTGCGTCGTCGTGGATCGTTTTCAGATATGCCAAGTAACCCGGCAGGCGCTTCAATACTGCTTTGGAAACCTCTTTGCGAGTCATTCCTGCTCCTCCTTAATCGATACAAAACATTATCGATATAAATTTGTATCGATTATAACAGAATATGGCAGTATTTGCAAGGATTATTTCAGGCGCAGGTGGTCTGGCGCAGAAATTCCTTTCGCAGCCGCAGCATGATCCGCTTCTCAAGCCGCGAAATATACGACTGGGAAATCCCCAACAGCTGCGCAACCTCCTTTTGGGTCATCTCCTGATAGCCGTTCAGACCGTAGCGCATGCAGATGATCTCCCGCTCCCGGGTGGGCAGCTCAGAAAGGGACTGCCGCAGCACGCAAAGATCCACATCATCCTCCATGGGGCGGTAGATCTGATCCTCATCCGTTCCGAGAATGTCAGACAACAACAGCTCGTTGCCGTCGTAGTCCATGTTGATCGGCTCGTCCAGCGACACCTCTGCCTTTTGGGCAGAGGTTTTGCGGATGTACATCAAAATCTCATTTTCAATGCAACGGGATGCGTAGGTCGCCAGCTTGATATTCTTGTCACGGCGGTAGGTATTGATGGATTTGATCAGTCCGATGGTTCCGATGGAAATAAGATCCTCCAGATTGATGCCCGTGTTTTCAAACCGCCGGGCGATGTAAACCACAAGGCGCAGATTATGCTCGATCAGCTTTTGCTTCGCCGCCTGATCTCCTTCCTCAAGG
>JAZNNV010000001.1:0-8684 GCA_045580465.1 Faecousia sp. | reverse complement strand
CTTCGGCATCGATGTGGGTGACCGGCTCAAATTTGAACATTACGAATTTACGCAAATATAAAACCGTGGTCTCGCGACCAGCGTTTTATTTATGGCTCAAAATCGTTTGCAATGTCATATGACACCGTATCTGAATAATGCCACCATTCGCCAAAGTACGGCTTAAAGCCGTTTTGCTCCATGATCTCTTCCAATAGTCCGGCATTTTCCGCGGCTTCGGCACTGCAATCTGCATAATCCCGATCCGCAAGCTCTGAAAAATCATCAAAATCAGTCGGCATCACCAACTCACAGCCGCTTGTATCAACCAGTGTCACATCAACTGCAATTCCCCTGCAATGAGACTGCGAGCCGGTTCCGGGTTTGGATACATACGTCGGATCGGGACAAATATTCCACAGCTTTTCTTGTGCTGACGTGGGGCGGAAACCGTCCCAGAGCTTCAAACCAAGTCCCTGTTTCTTCAGCGTCTCCTGAACCGCCATCAGCTTTTTCACTGTACCATAGCGCAGCCACGGTTCTGGAAAATCATATATTACAACACCGGTAAAATTGTCTTCCGTTGCGTACTTCAGGTCAACCACGAGATCCGGAATGTAATCCCGGATCCGCACAAAGTCCTCGCCTTTTGGTTCCGGCAGTGTTTCAGTCGGTGCTGTTGTTTCTGAGGGCAATGGCTCTGTAGTAGGTTCTGATGCGGTCGTTGATTGGGTAGTTGATGGGTCTGTCTGCGTGATCGTTTCCGTTGTTTCGGATGGATCTGTCGGTTCTGTCTTTCCCAATCCGGCTGCAATATAAACCAGCAGTACCAACACAGCGAGTAAGATGACAATTACTGCAGTTAAAAACGTGGATCTTTTCATCAGATCAGCCTTTTTTCTTTTTGCGTTTGAACTTTGACCAGAAGCTGTTCTTTTTCCCGCCTTTTTCCTTATCGCCGGAAAGATTCTCCGGCGGCTGATCCTGCAGCTTCTCCGCAGGAATTTCTCTCTGCGCGATCCGCTTTTGGGTAAATTCACGCATCAGCGCATACAGCACAGATGCCAGCGGGATCATCAGCAGCATACCAACAGGTCCCATCAGATCGCCGCCAACCGCGACTGCGACCAGTACCCACATACCGGGAAGCCCAATGGACGTACCGACCACTCTCGGATAGATCAGGTTGCCTTCGATCTGCTGCAGAATCAGGAACATCACCACAAACCAGAACGCCAACACCGGATCAACCACCAGAATGAAGAAGCCGCCCAAAATACAGCCCACAAACGCACCGACGATCGGCACAAGTGCCGTCACCGTAATGATCACGCTGACCAGCGGCATATAGGGCATGCCGAAGATCGTCATAAACAGCGCAAACATCAAGCCAAGGATCACCGCTTCCAGACACTGACCCGAGATGAAATTGCTGAAGGTCGTGTTTGTCATGCGCAGAATGCGGATCGTTTCATCGCAGACCTTTTCAGGCAGAAGCGAGTAGATGAGTCGTCTTCCCTGACGGGCAAGAACCTCCTTCTTTCCAAGGCAATAGATCGCAAAGACGATCGCCAGAACACCATTGAAAATACCCGTACCAAGGTTCACGATGGTGGAGATCGCGGTATCTACAACGCCGCCCAGACCATCTGTAATGATGCCGATCGCCTTCTGGATCAGCCCACTCCAGTCGAAGGTCTCAAAGTTGGTGTACTCCGACAGCCACTCCATAATCTCGGGGTGTTCATTCAGGTAGATGACCACTGACTGCTGAACACGGTTAAAAAATCCGGGTAGGGTCGCAATAATGGATTCGACCGTCTCGCTGATCTGCGGAATCAGCAGATAAATGACACCGTAAAGCACCAGCAGGATACTCACAAATGTCAGCACAAGAGATAGCACACGGCGCAGCGTGTTGTTTTTGATCTTCCTCAACAGCCGCTCAAAGGCACGCATGGGTACGTTCAGTACAAATGCCAGGGCTGCGCCCGCAACAAAGGGTTTAAGGATCCCATAACCAACGCTCAGTAGCGATTTTACCCGGTCTGTCTCATGCAGGATCCAGTAAAGGACAATGCATCCGGCAAGTCCGAGAAAAATATTGCGCAGGGTCTTCTTGTTAAATTCCATTCACACCCCTCCTTTTTTCCTATTATAATACCTCTCACTCGAAAATTCTATAGATATTTCATGAATTCTTCATTTTCTGCGAATATTTTTTCAAAAGCATATCTGCCGGTGTAGCCGCATAGATTTATGTCAGCACACAGCATCGGAGGGATAAACATGCAAGACACCATCGAGCAAAGAGCTTGCAAACTGGCTGTGTACATGATCGAAACCGGTGCGACTGTCCGCAAAGCGGCACAGCATTTCGGCATCTCAAAATCTACCGTTCACAAGGACTTGTCCCAAAGACTTCCACAATATAACAGTCTGCTTCACGAGCAAGTGCGGCAGGTACTGGAGCTGAACAAGCAGGAACGCCACATCCGCGGCGGAATGGCGACACAACGGAAATACAAAAAGGACACATAGGAAAAGCCCAACCAATCGGTTGGGCTTTTCTTACAGATCATCCGCATCCTGAACAGGCTGTTCCCATTTTTCAATGGGTCGCCCCGTATAGCTGCCCATGGGATCTGTGATGATCATGCCGAGCAGGTTCATGTGCTTTTCCTTGTGAAATTCCATTTCTTCTTCGATGGGTCTATCCTTTTTCATCTGAACTTCTCCTTGTTGCCAGATTGGTCATCCTATGGTATAATAACCGAAAAGGAGTGGTTCTATGTTTGACATCACACTCATCTGCATGGGAAAATTAAAGGAAAAATTTTATATCGCCGCCGCTGAGGAGTATGCCAAGCGGTTGAAGGGCTACTGCTCCTTCCAGCTTTTGGAGCTGCCGGAGCAGCGTCTGCCGGAGGATCCGTCCCCTGCCGAAATTGCCGCAGGTGTTGAAAAGGAAGCGGAACTGATCTTTTCCAAGATTCCCAAGGGCGCGTGGTTTTGTACCTTCACGCCGGAGGGAAAGATCCTCTCCAGCGAAGCCTTTGCCGATAAGCTGAAGGATGTGAAGCTCTCCGGCAAAAGCAGCGCCTGCTTTTTGATCGGTTCTTCCTTCGGCATGTCGCCTCGCGTGAAGGAACGTGCTGATTTCAAGCTGTCCATGGGACCCATGACCTTTCCCCATCATCTGGCGCGGATCATGGTGCTGGAGCAGCTTTACCGCGCGGAAGCGATTCAGTCAGGCAGCAAATATCACAAATAAAAAGAGTGTTGCTGTTGGCAACACTCTTTTTTGTTTACCGATAGAAGGAGTTTCCTCCGATGAACTCACGCACAAGACTCGTGGGCGGGATCTCATCATCCACTTCTGCTTCCTTCACGAAGTTCAGCACCTTGACAATGGCGCGCACCTCTTCGTAGCAGGGATCCTCCGGCTCAATGGCAAGCAGCAGCGGGAAGATGTGCTTTTTCAGCACCGCAAGCTCGTAAAGTGTGGAGCTGTTGAAGAGCATATCCGCATTCTCCTGATAGGGGAAGATCCATCTGGCTTCGCCTCTGCGGACGGAATCCCACATGCCAATGGTACGCTGCACCGTCGTGCCACGGGACTCATGATCCCGCACGATCCTGCGAAGCAGACGCAGATAGCTGGTGGGGATGCGGTTGTGATCGTCCAGATTCAGGGGGATCAGCGGGCTGACATAGAGCCGGAATACCCGCTTTGCGTCCATGCCCTCGGGGATCAGGACGGGGTTCAGCGCATGCAGACCCTCCACAATAATAACCGAATCCGAATGCAGCTGCATTTCGTGGTTTCTCCACTCACGCATGCCGGTGCAGAAATTGAAGGAAGGAATCTGCACCTTCTCCCCTGCCAAAAGCTGGCGCAGATGCTCGCCAAACAGCTGAGTATCGATGGTTCTGATATGTTCAAAGTCGATGGTTCCGTCCGGCTCGGGATCGATCTTATCCCGGTCGATGTAGTAATCGTCAAGGCTCATCAAGACCGGCTTCTTGCCGTGTACCCGCAGCTGCGTTGCAAGGCGGTTCGCAGAGGTGGTCTTGCCGGAGGAGCTGGGACCCGCCAGCATGACAGCCTGAATGTTGCGCTGACAGATGGCATCAGCAACCTGAGAATAGCGCTTTTCGTGCAGTGCCTCGTTGACACGGATCAGCTCACGAATTCTGCCGGTATCGGTCAGCTCATTCAGGTCCGCAACCGTTTCGCACTCCATCAGCTGACACCAGCGTTCACCCTCGGAGAACACCTGAAAATACCGGGGCATCTCCTGAAACTGCGCAACAGCATCAGGCGCGTTATTGTCGGGGAACACGAAGACGAAGCCACTTTCCGCGCCGATAATGTCCCATACCTGCAGATAGCCCGTAGATGGTGCAAGCTCGCCGTAGAAGTAGTCGCAGTAGTCCTCGTAAGAATAGTAATCAAACCAAGACTCTGCACGCCACGAAAGCAGTCTCGCCTTATCCAGCTGGCCGGAAGCGGTGAACATCTGAACCGCCTCCTCTGTGGTAATGCGCTTGCGCAGAAGCGGAATGTCCATGCTGACGATCTTTTTGACCTCTGCCTTCAGCTTTTCCTCGGAAAAATCTTCCGCGCCGGTGACCGAAATGAACAGTCCCGCGCCAAGGGTGCAGTTCATCTTCGTTTTTGCCTTAGGCCAAAGACGATGCAGCGCCAAGAACAGCACAAACTGTGCTGTACGGCGGTAGACCTCCTTGCCTGCCTGATCGTTGTAGCGAAGCAGGCGCACCATGCCATTGGATGCCGCCATGGCACGGCGGATCGACGGGCGCTCAGGGTCAACATCCTTTTCACGAACGGGGATATAATTAAGATTGAACACCTCACCGGCAATCTTTGCAGCAAGTGGTCTTTGAGACAGCGCACTTGCATCCAAACCAAGCTCTGCGATCAGATCACGCAGGCTCTTGCCGGGCGTGGCTTCAATGGCTCTTCCATCAATATGTAATGTCATATAGGGTGCCTCCTTTTGGACACAACTGTGTCGGATTGATAATATAGCACATATTCATCCGAATTGCAAGTCTTATTTTTCGCCAAAATGCACAAAAGCCATCTGTCAAGATGGCTTTTGTCGTCAAAATTCTCCGGCATCATACATCACAGCAGACAGCGCGCACAGCGGGGCTGTCTCACAGCGCAGGATGCGTTTTCCAAGGGTGCAAACCTGAAGCCCGGCATTTCTTGCCATCTCCACTTCCCGCTCCTCCAGACCGCCCTCAGGGCCCGTCAGAAGGCTTACGGTTTTGTATACGCCAGCCTGCAGTGCCATCCGCAGAGTAACTGCCTGCTCGTTTTCATAGAACATCAGCGCCTTGTCTGCAGTCGCTGCCCGTTTCAGCGCTTCTGCAAAGCTTCCAAGCACGATCACCTCCGGGATCCTGCCGCGACCGCATTGTTCTGCGGCAGATGCAGCGATCTTCTGCCAACGCTCCAGCTTTTTCTTCAGGCTTTTGTCGTCCGGCTTGGAGACACAGCGTCCCGACGGAAATGCAACGATCTCATAAGCACCCAGCTCCGTCGCTTTTTGGATCACATGCTCCAGCTTGTCCGCCTTGGGAAATGCCATATAGATGCTGACCTGCACAGCAGCCTCGGTCTGGGACGCACGTCGCTCCTGCACGGCAAGCACGAAGCTGTCTGCCGTTGCATCCTTAACGGTGCAGACGCACTCCAGCCCCTTCCCATCACAAAGCAGCACCACTTCGCCGTTTTTCAGGCGCAGCACCTTTGCGTGACGGGCGTTCTCACCCGTCAGGATGGGCGAATCCGTCGCCAGCTCTTCCGTTGTTACAAAAAATCGTGTCATAAAAACTCCTTTACATGGCATCCAATTCCTGCCGAGTCAAAATCTCTTTCTTATCACGGTAACCGCTGCACAGCGCAAACTGGAACAGCACCGTGATCGCCAGCATCAGCACAGCGCAAATCGCGAATGCGAGGTTGTAAGACCCCAGCACATCATAGCAAAGATTGATGATCGGCTCGCCGATGGCATAGCCCGTGTAGTTAAGGGAAAGGAAAACGCCCAGAATTTTATCAGCAGAGGCATCCCCAAACAGATCATACACGATCAGTGGGATCATCAGCGTTTCCAGTGGTAAAGCAAGGGTCTTGAATACTGTATAGGCAACTGTCATAGACATACCAAAGGCTGAGGTATTGATCAACAGCAGCACCGCAAATGCCAGCACCGCTGAAATTTGACAAATCGGCATAACAGTCCTCAGTCCCAGCTTGTCGTACATCACACCAATCAGCAGCTTTGAGCCTGTAAGCAGCAGTGACGATACACTGGCAATGGTTGCAATATACCCGGGATCGATACCAATGTCCTTCAAATGTGCATTATAGGCACTGCTGATCCCCTGCAGCATAAAGCCCGTCAGCAGCACCGTCACGCCTGCAAGATAGAAGGTCGGACGTTTGACAGCCTGCCGATACTCCATCCCGACCCAGCCATGCCCCCGCTTTTGGGATGTTTCTTCGTAAGTGGTCTGCGTTTCACCCTTGGGATGCTCCCGCAGCACCGCAACAATCACAATTCCTGAAATCAGCATTACACACGCTACCAGACGGTATGCGTTGCGATAGCCGAAAGGATTTCCTGCTTCATTGATCATGGGCGATACGATCTGCGCTGCCAATGCGCCGCCGATACCGTTTGCGGCATAGACGATGCCGGTATACTTGCCGATGTCCTTCTTGAACCAGCGTCGGATAATGGAGCTGGTCATCGTACCGGTTGTAAAGGCAAGACCCAATCCCAGCATTGCACCGCTTGCGTAAAACTGCAGCACATTGCTTGCAACCGAATCCACAAACATACATGCGCTCAGCATCAAAAAGCCGAAGGCAACCAGCTTTCTCACGCCAAATTTACTGATCAGGAAGCCAAAGCACAAATTGAGTAATGCCGACGCAACATAGCGGGTGCTGTCCCGAAGCGTAAAGAGACTTCGCGGGATTTTCAGCGCATCGGTAATGGCAGCAAGATACAAGCCCTTATTGCTGCTGCAAAACCCCAGCGACGTAAAGGTCATAAAAAAGCAGGCAGCCAATATGACCCATTTATAGTCAAAGCGTTTTCTTTCCAGTGGCATGGTAAGCACCTCATCATCCTATTTCTAGGATGGTTTTACCATTATTCTGTTGGAAAGACAAGTACTGTTTCATTAAGGCTGCATAACCTAAACTTTATGCAGTTAATCTATCTGTGCAGAGCGATAGTAACGGACAACAAAATCCCGGAACATCTTTTCGTCCTCTGTAAAATCATGCCCTTTGCGCCAGTAAAGGCGCATCGCCCAAGGCTGATAGTTATTTTTGATCGGAACATACCGCAGCGAAAGTGACGGCGTGCGCCCGGTCAGCTTCGTTGCAAAGGCAATGCCCAGCCCCTTTGACACCATCTGCTGTGTCGTAAGATGAGAATAGGCATTCCCCGTCGGAAGCGGAATGTTGTTATCATCAAAAATCCTGACCAGCTGATCAAAGAGCGGATAGTCCTGAAAGGGCAGAAAGATGGTCTCCTCCGTCAGCTCATTCAGGTCTGCATACCCCTTCTTCGCAGCGGGATGCTCAGGATGCACCATCACCACCGGGTGATCGTCACAAAGATACACGCTCTCCAGCTTTTGCGCATAATCCGGGGAAAGATCGCCGTCTGATGCCAGGAGAAAACTGTGCTGTGCCGTCAGTCCGTTGTTGTTCAGCTCGGAACGGTTCAGGCTGGTGCACTGCAAGGTAAATCCCGGATGTTCCTGCGAAAATGCCGTAATAAGATCAACCAGCTGCGTAGAGGAAACACTCGCGATACATACATGTGGATGTTGCAGCAGCATACTCTGACGCAGCTCCGCCTTCGCACAGTCCAAGTTGCTAAAAACTTGATTGACGTATCGCAGCAAGATCTGTCCCTGCTGATTCAGGGTAATGCGGTTGTTGGCGCGGTCAAACAAGGTTACTCCAAGCTCCCGTTCCAATCGGGAAATTGAAGTGCTGAGTGCAGGGGCAGAAATAAAGAGTGCCTGCGCTGCGTCGGAGATCTTCCCAACCTCTGCAACGGTTTTGAAATATTTCAGCTGCTGAAGCTCCATGATTCACTCCCCCGCAGAATAAAGTCTGTTTTAATCATACACGAGCAGGTATATTTTGTCAAATAAAAGCACCGCAGCGATCTGCGCACAAAAAAAACCACCCCGGCGGGGCAGCTCTCTTATGATGTACATTCGTCCACATCCGCAATGGATGCGTCCGAATGCACATGGATTCTCCCACGGCCTAAAAACATGCCCCCGGCATGTTTTCTCAACGGCCTTTCGAATCCCACTCTTATTAAATAAGAATCCACCCCCGGGGGGTGGATTTTTATTTGGCGGAGAGAGTGGGATTCGAACCCACGGTGGGTTGCCCCATCACTAGTTTTCAAGACTAGCTCCTTAAACCGCTCGGACATCTCTCCATACCGCACAAATATACCATTTGCACGGCAAAAAGTCAAGTAATATCCACTTTCACACTTGACAAAAGTGTGACCACATGATAGAATACTTTGGCAATCGAAAATGTCTTGTTGATTCGGAGTGATACCCAAGAGGCCGAAGGGGCTCCCCTGCTAAGGGAGTAGGCGTCTAAAAAGCAAGTCGGA